>CAUJKI010000656.1 GCA_963205015.1 Pseudomonadota bacterium | reverse complement strand
ACTTCCTCACCGCGAATTCTACAGGAGTCTCGTGGTACACGAGGTCGTCCACAGCGTGATGCATCAAAATCTGCGGCAACCAGCCATGAGCCACGCCGCCTACGAGTACCCTGCATACGCGCTGCAGATTGCGTCGCTGCCGGCCGACGCGCGCACGCGTTTTCTCAAAGCCTTCGACCGAGAGCGCCTCGCACGAACGCCGCCCTTCAGCGACACCATCCTGGGGTTCGCACCTTACTTGTTTGCGGCGCGTGCCTACGAGCACTTCGTTGCATCGCCGAATGCCTGCACAAACCTTCGCGCCGTCATGACCGGCGAGATCGATGTCCCCTCAGAGAACTGAGCCGACCACGTCCTCGTGCACGTTCGAGGCGCCCCTGCAGAGAAGATAAAATAGAAGGGAGCCCCGGCCGATGCCGGAGCTCCCGTTTTCGTTGACGACAGCAGAACCCTAGCGATCGCTGAATTCACCGAGCAGAGGCGTGATGCGACGCAACGCGACGCGCCGGTTCAGTCGCTCAGGCGCTTCCGTGTTGATCTTCAGGTACTGCTCGCCGTAGCCCTGGGTGACTAGGTTCTCCACCGGTACGCCGAACTCGTAGATGAGAATGTCGGCAACCGATTCGGCGCGGCGATCCGAGAGCGTCAAGTTATCCTCATCCGAGCCGACGGCGTCCGTATGGCCTTCGATGAGGAACATCTCAGCCTCGTTGCGCTCGAGCATCCGCTGGATGGTCCGTGCGAGACGGGCAAGCTTGGGATACTGGTCCCGCGCCACCTCGAACGAACCGAACTCGAAGTTGATCGTGTCGAGATCGATGCGGCGCATGTAGTCGCGCAAGGTCGAGCTGTAGCGGATCTCGTCGAGCGAATAGCCACGCTCGAGACGGCCGAGTGGAGGCGCCGACAGCGCCTCGTAGAGATCGTCGTCGGATGCATCCTCATACTCGACGATGTAGCGGTCGCGCGGAATGCTCATCGGGGGCGGCGCCAGCGCGAGCCCGACGCCGATCCCAAGTGCTCCGACACCGATACCGATGCCGACATTGCGATAGAAGCGGCGGTTGTCGATCAGGACGATGTCGCGTCCGCCGCGATCGCGGCGCCAACGGCGCAGAATGCGGCCGTTGCGGTCGACCTCGGTGTAAACGCGCGTGCCATCCGGGCGCTCGAACCACGTCTCGCGACGTCCCTCGCCGAGATCGCGCGTGTGCGCATTCGGGCTGAAGCGCTCGAAGGCACGGCCCTCGTCGCGCCGGATGACCATGCGGTCCTTCTCACGAATGATGACGCGATTGCCGGGCTCCTCGATCACGCGCCGGCCGCCCTCGTTGCGCTCGACGCGGCCCCGCTTCACCTCGTCGAGGCGCATCGGACCGCGTTGGTCTCGCCCCTCGACTGCGCGTGAACCCGGCACACCGGGAGGACGCGGCAATTCCGCCGGACGGCTATCCGGACGACCGTCACGCTGTGGTGGCGGGCCTGCGCGCCCGCGACTGCCGTCCTCGATTCCGGGTGTCCGCTCACGCGGCGGCGCGACCTGCCGTTGCGGATCCGCGCTCGGACCACCTTGCGGCGACGGGCGGCCGAAGTCGGGGCGCTGCCGCTGCTGGGGCTGGATCTGCTGGGGCTGGGGTTGCGTCTGTTGAGGCTGAGGCTGGATCTGGCGGGGCTGAGGCTGCGGCTGCGGCTGCGGCGCGGACCGGCGGAACTGCTCCTGCTGCTGCGGCGCCGCGCGCTCGCCGCGTCCGGGCGCCTCGCGTCCCTGCGGCTGGATGATCCGTGGCTGTTCCTGGCGCTGAGGCGCTGCCCGTTCGGCAGGACGCCCGCCGGGTGCCCCACGGTCGGAAGGAGGACGTTCCTGGGGCCTCTGCTGAGGCTGCTGAGGCTGTTGCTGGGGCTGCTGGCGCTGGCCACGCTGACGGCCTTGATCGTCCTCTTTGTCTCGCTCTCCCCGCTGGGCCTGCACCTCTGGCACCTCCGCGCCACCGGCAAGGCCGATCCAGCTTGCTCCTCCTGCCAGGGCCACCGTCATCGCCAGCGGCAGTAGTTTCGATCCGGTGTTACGTCTCGTCATGGCCTGTTTGCTTCCTGAGTGCGCGGACTGTTGCGGCACGGAACGATCCGAGCGGCCCGCTTCCGTTGCTCCGCGGCTACGGGCAAAAAGTGTCGGAGACATGACTGCATGATGTCCGGCGCTCCGATCCCCCGCGCGCGTTGGGGAAAACGCCGGCGCTCGGCGACGAGTTCCGCCCATGCGGAAGATGCGGGCAGACGGCGTACGAAAGGCGTTTGACGCCGGGGGTTCCCGCGAACACCATTGCGGCTGAACAAACATTCAGGGGAGACGCACGATGGCCAAGACGAAGTTCGGCATTTTCAGCCTCAGTCAGGTTCCGGACCTCACGCGCGTCGTCGAGGCGTTCGACGAGGACCTTGGCTATTTCGAGTTGGCGGAGCAGCTCGGCTTAGACAGCGTGTGGATTGCCGAGCATCTCTTCTCCACCTACGGCCTCGTCACCTCCACCCAGGTCTATGCCGCTGCGATCGCCCAGCGCACGAAACGCATCCGCATCGGCATGGCCGTCTGCGCGATCCCCTTCAATCACCCCCTGCGGACCGCCTCGGATTATGCGCTCGTCGATGTCCTCTCCCATGGTCGGCTCGACTTCGGCGTCGGCCGCGCTTACCAGCCGCACGAATTCGTCGGCCTCGGCATACCCATGGACCAGAGCCGCGCCATGCTCGCCGAGGGGCTCGACATCGTGCTGAAGTGCTGGACGCAGGAGAAGGTCTCCTACAAGGGCAAGTATTGGACGATCCCGGAGCCTGTGGAGGTCCTGCCGAAGCCGGTCCAGAAGCCGCATCCACCTGTCTATCAGGCGACCATCAGCCCGGAGAGCTTCGAGCAAGCGGCGCGGAGCGGCGTCAACCTGCAGATGGCGTCGCCGTTCACGTACCGCACCTATCGCGAGGCGTGGATGGACGAGCTCGAGAAGAGCTGCCACCACTACGATGCTGTCTGCGGCGAGCTCGGCCGCGATCCGAAATCGGCCCAGCGCATGATCCTGCTGCCGTTCTTCGTGCATGAAGATGCAGCCAAGGCGCGCGAGATCTACAAGACTCACGTCGAATGGTTCTATGCCAAGGTCACCGCCAATCAGCTCGCCGGCGCGCCTCAGTCCGGCGAGGTGAAAGGCTACGAGCTGACCATGCGCGAGGGCAAACGCACGCGCGAGATGGGTTATCTCTCGTTTGAGAAACTGCATGAATATGGCGCCTGCATCGCCGACGACCCGGCAACGTGCATCGCGAAGCTGAAAGACATGAAACGCCGCTTCGGCATCACCGAGTTCGCGCTCTGGATCAACATCGGCGGCATCGACAAGGCGCATGTCGAGCGCGCCATGCATCTCCTCGCCAAGGAGGTCATGCCGCACGTGTGACGGTCGACGGCGCGGCAGGAAGCCGCCACCCCCGCTTTCTCCTCAGCGACCGGCAATGCTCACGGTGTAGACGTAGAACGCTGCCGCCGCGACAATCAGTGGAATGACCGCGATGTGTGCGATCGCGAGTGTTCCGCGCATCCACCTTCGCCCCTCGACGACCGGATTGATTCTCAGGATGGTAATCGCAATCATGATGCTCACCATCAGGTAGTCGAAGAGGAATATGCGGTCGGAAAGCGTCGCGCGATCAGCATCTATCTTGGGTAGCGAAATGTAGAGGGCCACCGCCGACAGCAGCGCGGTAACCTGTATCGCCACGATCGAGTCGAAGCGCGAGAGGGGTATGAAGTAGCCGAGATAGGCCACCGAGAGGATGAAGGCCAGCGGCACCACGACTCTCAGGAAGTAGTCGGTCGTCTCCCGGCGCATCTGCCAGACGAAGCTGGCGCTGTAGAATGGCGCCATGCTCGCCTGATGCGTGAAGGAATCGACGAGCGGCACGAACTCTTCGGAGAAACCCACGTACTGCTCGACCGGCTCCCAGCCATCGGTCTGGACCCGCCTGTCACGCAACTCCGAAGGTGGCGGCTGCACGATGAAGGAGGCATTCCCGCTCTTCGGCTGCAGATCGATCGAGAATGTCTGCGTATCGAACGGGTATTCGGCGAGCTTGGGTTCGAACAGGAAGCGCCCGACGACCTTATAGATCTTCATGCCCGGCGGAAACATCCCATTGCGGCCGCCGCCGTGCACCGTCTCTATCGAGATGTGTCGCCCCTGCGAGCTCGGATCGATGAAAGCATTCGCGAACTCGATCTTGTCGATGCCGAGCTCTACATTGTCCCGGATCGCCAGATAGAACTCCGCAATGAATG
>CAUJKI010000655.1 GCA_963205015.1 Pseudomonadota bacterium | reverse complement strand
CCGGATGCCGCCGCCGAAGGGGCCTATCAGGTCTCGTCGTTCTACAAGGCGTGGCACGATCTCGAGGAAAGGGTCGTCCGCGACCTGATTCTCTCGGGCAAGCGGTCCGATGGCCGCGACAACAAGACCCTCCGCAACATTGTCTGCGAGGTCGACCTGCTCCCCTGCGTGCATGGCTCCGCCCTGTTCCAACGGGGCGAGACTCAGGCGCTGATCACGGTGACCCTCGGTACGGGGCGCGACGAGCAGCGGGTGGATGGCCTCTTGGAGGAGTACTCCAAGCGGTTCATGCTCGATTACAACTTCCCGTCGTTCTCCGTCGGCGAAGTGCGGCCCATCCGCGGCCCTGGACGCCGCGAGATCGGCCACGGCGCCCTCGCCGAGCGGAGCGTCAACCCCGTGCTGCCCGACCACGACCAGTTCCCCTACACCGTCCGCGTCATCTCTGACATTCTCGAATCCAACGGCTCCAGCTCGATGGCCTCGGTCTGCGGCGCCACGCTGGGGCTGATGGCCGCCGGCGTGCCGATCACCAACCCCGTGGCGGGCATCTCCACGGGCCTGGTGAAGGACGGCGACAAGTGGGTCCTGCTCACCGACATCATCGGCGACGAGGACCACTACGGCGACATGGACTTCAAGATCGCCGGCACGCAAAACGGCATCACCGGCATCCAGCTCGACCTGAAGATCGACGGCATCAGCGAAGAGATCATCCGCGCTACGCTCGCCCAGTCGCGCGAAGCCCGCATTGAGATCCTCCGCTCGATGCTCTCGGCCATCCCGCGACCCCGCGCCGCCGTGGCCGAGAGCGCCCCGCGCCTGTTCCGCACCCAGATCAACCCCGACAAGATCGGCCTGTTGATCGGTCCCGGCGGCAAGACGATCCGCGGCATTCAGGACGAAACCGGCGTCACCATCGACGTCGAGGAAGACGGCACCGTCACCATCGCCGGCGCCGACGAAGCCTCGGCCCGCGCCGGCCTGGCCAAGGTCGAAGCCCTCACCGCCAGCGTGCAGGTCGGCCGCATCTACGACGGCGTCGTCACCAGCGTGAAGGACTTCGGCGCCTTCGTCGAAATCCTCCCCGGCCGCGACGGCTTGTGCCACATCAGCGAACTGGCCGAGGGGTACGTCTCGGCCGTCGGCGACGTCTGCAAGGTCGGCGACCACATGCAGGTGAAGGTCATCGCCGTCGACGAGCAGGACCGCGTCAAGCTCAGCCGCAAGGCCGCCATTCGCGAATTAGCGGAAAAGGAACAGACCGTCGAGGCGTAACGCCAACGGCTTGGCATCGATGTTCACGCCGCGGGGCCCTGGCGGCCCCGCGGCCTTGCGCACCTGAACGGGTCACGAATCGGCTGCCAATGGTAAGAATCTTCGGCGGTAGGCTCAAGAATCATGGATCCGTTTGCTGAAGAGTGGGAGCTTTTAGCTCTCTTTGAAGCGGAGCCAACGATTTCCGACCGCGACGTTCCATGGTTTTATAACCAACTGACGTTCGAGACCACGCGCGGCGACGATCATATTCGGTGCGAGATCGAGCCCGCGTACGAAATAATTCGGCTCGTGTGGCGGCGCGATCGACATGAGGCGCTCTCGCTCAACCTACATTGGGTGTCCGGTATGCGCGTGGTCGCTGACAACGGTCGTGATTATTTCATCGCATCATTTCGCGACCAAAATCTTTTGGACCTCGAAGTTCATTTAAAGCCGCGAATTTGCATTCGTTGGGGCACTAATGCCGAATGTCCATAGCACCTAGCAATGCGCTGCATTTGATCCGACGGCACTTTGGACGGTTGAGCGTCGTTCCTCGCAAGACGTGCTTCGTGTAGCCGCACTCCGTTGCAGGCGGCAACTGAGCGTTGGCGAAGTGCCAGCCGAGACAGAGAAGCTTCCCTTTCCCCTATGCCCACCGAAGCCGCCAGCGGCGCATCCGGCGACCCGTACCAGCGCCTCATGGCTCAGTACACCGAGATGGCGCGGCTTGCCGGCGCGCTGGCTCACGAAATCAAGAACCCCCTCTCGACCATTCGTCTGAATATGGAACTGCTGGCCGAGGACCTGGAGGAGCTCCAATCGCCGGCGCAGCGCCGCGCCGTCCGCCGCGTTGAAGTCATGAAGCGCGAATGCCAGCGACTGCAGGACCTGCTCGACGAGTTCCTCAACTTCGCCAAGGTCCGCCGGCTGAACCTCCAGCCCGCCGACCTCAACGCTGAGATCAACGACATCCTCGACTTCTTCGCCCCGGAAGCCGCCGCCGCCGGCGTAGAAATCATCCGCTACCTCGACGCCGATTTGCCCCGCGTCCTGCTCGACGCCGAGTCGTTCCGCTCGGCCCTGATCAACCTGCTGCTCAACGCCAAGCAGGCGATGCCCCAGGGGGGCCAGCTCGTCGTGCGCACCAGCGCCGTCGCCGACAGCGCCGTCCTGCACCTCATCGACACCGGCGTCGGCATCGACGACCACACCGCCGCCCACATGTTCGAGGCGTTCTACTCCA
>CAUJKI010000654.1 GCA_963205015.1 Pseudomonadota bacterium | reverse complement strand
GGGAACATCCTGTGGGACTGCATATCGTTGCTGGACGATGCGACGATGGCGCTGGTGCGGGTTTCCTCGAAGCCGATTTCCGGATGCGCATGAATATCGCGGCGGATCGCCACGAGATCGTTCTGGAAATCCTTGATCCGGTCGATGACAGGCATGGCTCGCGCGCTCCGCTTGATCGCGGCACGTTATGCCACATCGCAAAGGCGAGTCACGCGGATTTCAGCCCGGCGCTTCGCCGGGCCGCGCATTCACCAGCTGGCCGGAAGCTCCTTGAGGCCGCGCAGCACGAAGGTCGGCCGCCACTTCGGATTTTCCACGTCGTCGATGCGCAGATTCGGAATCCGGCGCAGCAGCGTCGTGAGCGCGACCTCGGCTTCGAGCCGCGCGAGCTGCGCGCCGAGGCAGAAGTGAATACCACCGCCGAACGACAGCGGCCGCACGTTCGGCCGCGTGATGTCGAGCCGATCCGGATGATCGGGATAGACAGCCGGATCGTGATTGGCCGAGCCGAGCAGACACATCACGTTGTCGCCCTGCGGAATTTTCACGCCGCCGATCTCGACATCCTCCATCGCGACGTGGTAGGTGAGCTGCACCGAGGAGTCGTAGCGCAGGAATTCCTCGATCGCGTTCGGCATCAGCGACAGGTTGGACTTCAGCAGTTCGAGCTGGTCCGGATTGCGATGCAGCGCCAGCAGCGCATTGCCGATCAGGTTCACCGTGGTCTCGTGACCCGCGCCGAACAGCAGGATGATGTTCGCGGTCAGCTCTTCGTTGCTGAGCTTGCTGCCGGCCTCTTCCGCCTGAACCAGTTGAGTCGTCAGGTCGTCGCCCGGCTCGCGGCGGCGCAGATCGAACAGCCGCTGGAAATAGGCTTCGGAATTGGCGTGCGCGGCATTGGCCTCGTCGATCTCGGCGCGCGACAGCGGCACCGGATCGAGCAGACGGCCGCCGGTGCGCTCGCGCTTGAAGAAGATTTCGCGATCCGTCTCCGGAATGCCGAGCATGTCGCAGATGACGATGACTGGCAGGCGGAACGCGAAGTCCGAGATCAGGTCCATGCGGCCCTGCCCGATCACCCGGTCGATCGAGTCGTCGACGATCGCCTGGATCTTCGGACGCATGTCCTCGACGCGGCGCGCCGTGAACGCCTTGACGACAAGGCCGCGCAGGCGGGTGTGGTCGGGCGGATCCTGCGTCAGCATCCAGCGGCCCATCGCGCGATAAACAGGCTCGTTCAGCGCTTCCGGCCAGCGGCGCGTGATGCGGGTGACGTAATCCTTGCCGAACCGCTTGTCGCGCAGCACCAGCGCCGCGTCGGCATTGCGGCTGACGAGATAGCCGTTCAGCGCCGGCAGATGCAGCACCGGCGCGTGCGTGCGCAGCTTGTCGTAGGAGGGATAGGGATCGCGGATGAAGTCCGGAGACAGCGGGTTGAACAGCGGCTGGGCGCTTGCCGTCTGGGTTGTAGCCCCTTGCAACTGCTCGTTCATGAATGTCTCCCTGAAAATAGTTAATGCGATCACGCCGCGTTTGGCTGCCGTTTTACGCGATCCCGGACCGGAAGCACAAGACAATTATGGCTCTGTTGCAAACATGGGGCACGGCCGCGCGGCGTCACCCAGTTGGGGGATTAGGCAGCATTGGCGAAATGCTTATTGAGCATAATCATGGTTTCGGTCAGGGCCGAGGGTCCAATTCCGAATGCTCTTTCAACCAGGCGCACCTCCCCCATGATACCTGGCTGCAGGCACCATGCCTGGGCCTGTCCTTTGCGTAGGGCGCGCATGACCTCGAAGCCCTTGATCGTGGCGTAGGCCGTTGGCATCGACTTGAAGCCACGTACCGGCTTGATCAGCATCTTCAGCTTGCCGTGGTCGGCCTCGAGCACGTTGTTCAGATATTTCACCTGCCGGTGCTCGGTTTCCGCCGCCAGTTTGCCTTCGCGTTTCAGCTCAGCGATTGCTGCGCCGTAGCTGGGTGCCTTGTCGGTATTGAGTTTGGCCGGCTTTTCCCAGTCCTTCAGGCCACGAAGAGCTTTGCCCAGAAAGCGCTTCGCCGCTTTGGCGCTGCGTGTCGATGACAGATAGAAATCAATCGTGTCGCCCCGTTTGTCGACCGCCCGGTACAGGTAGGTCCATTTGCCCCGCACCTTTACGTAGGTCTCATCCAGACGCCAGCTCGGATCAAAGCCGCGCCGCCAGAACCAGCGGAGACGCTTCTCCATCTCCGGCGCGTAGCGCTGCACCCAGCGATAGATCGTCGTATGATCGACATCGATCCCACGCTCGGACAGCATTTCCTCGAGATCACGGTAGCTGATGCCGTATCGACAATACCAGCGCACCGCCCATAGGATGACCTCGCCGGTAAAATGCCGTCCTTTGAAATCGTTCATCGCAACTGACCTTGACAGTACATGAGCCCAATCTTGGAAACCGTGTCAGAGTTTGCAACAGAGCCATCAAGGCCATTGTGCGACAGAAACTCACTACCTCCAGAAGAGAGTCGTCATCAAAGGCAGGCTCGATATAGTCACCTTGTAACCTTCGGGACACCTGATGGACACCGCCGTGGGTGTAGCCGTTCATCGCACTCCATGCGCTTTGCTTCACCGTCGAAAGAAATTTGACCGAGAATTCTGGGCGCTCCTCGATCGCCTTGATTAGATCACCGAATTTCGGCGCGATCGT
>CAUJKI010000653.1 GCA_963205015.1 Pseudomonadota bacterium | reverse complement strand
GCAAGCGCGCGAGCGTCGAGGTTTGGATCGGTGCGTTCCGACCAGTCCTTCAGCGTGACGAAAGAAATGCCGGCGCTGGTCTTCTGTGCGCGGGACAGCAGGTCAAAGCCGGAGAACGTCACGACGTTGGCGACGGCCGGATTGGCCTTCGCATCCTCGGTCACCGTGGCCGTCACGGCCCGGGTCCTGTCGAGCGACGCGGCGGGCGGCAAGGCGGTCACCAGGAAGACGTAGCCCTGGTCCTCGGCCGGCACCAGCCCACCCGGTACTCGCAGGAAGAGCATAGCGGTCGCCCCCAGCAGGAGCACTGTAAGCCCAAGGCCGATGACCGCCCGCCGCAACAGCCAAGCTACGCCCGCCGTGTACCGGTCCGTGATCCAGCCAAAGCCGCGGTTGAACAGCCGCAGCGGCAGGATGGGTTCGGTATGGCCGGGCTTCAGTATGAGTGCCGCGAGTGCTGGCGAGAGCGTCAGCGCCACGATACCCGAGATGATCACCGATACGGCAATCGTGACCGCGAATTGCCTGTAAAGCTCGCCGGCCAGTCCGCCCAGGAAGGAGACGGGAATGAACACGGCGCACAACACCAGGACGATGGCAATGACCGGACCGCTCACCTCCTCCATCGCCTGTATCGCCGCCTCCCGCGGCGACTTGCCCTCCGTCGCCATGATGCGCTCGACGTTCTCCAGCACCACGATCGCATCGTCGACTACAATGCCGATGGCCAATACCAATCCGAACAACGTGAGCAGATTGATGGAGAAGCCCAGCATGTACATGCCGGCGAACGTGCCGATAATCGATACGGGTACAGCAAGGATAGGAATGAGGGTGGCCCTGGCGCTCTGCAGGAAGATGAACACCACGGCAATGACGAGCACGACCGCTTCGATGAAGGTGTGAATCACCTCGCGAATGGAGACTTCGACGAAGCGTGTGGTGTTAAAGGGGATATCGTAGCGCAGCCCCTCGGGGAATCGTTGCGCGAGCCGGTCCATCGTCGCCTTGACTGCCTGCGCGACCTCCAGGGCATTGGCGCCCGGCTGAAGATACACACCGATCGGCACAGCGGGAGCACCATTGAACGTCGCCGAGAATCCATAAGTGAGAGCGCCGAGCTCGACACGCGCCACGTCCTTGAGGCGCAATGCGCCGCCACTGTCGTCGGAGCGCAAGATGATGTTCTCGAAGGCTCGGGCATCGACCAATCGGCCCGGCGTCATGACGGAGTAGGTGAACGCCTGCACGCCGGCCATCGGCTCCTCGGCAAACCGGCCGGCGGCGAACTGCGCGTTCTGCTCGCGGATCGCGGCTGCGATGTCGCTCGGCGTCAGGTTGTACTGGGCCACTTTGTCAGGCCTCAACCAGATGCGCATGGAGTAGTCCGAGGCGCCGAACAGCGACGCGTCGCCCACACCCGGCGTACGCCGCAGATCGTCGATGACGTTCACCAGCGCGTAGTTCGAGATATAAATCGTGTCGAACCGGCCGCCCGGCGACGACATCGCCAGAACCTGAAGGATCGAGCTGGAGCGCTTGTTGACGGTTATGCCTTGCCGGGACACCTCGGCCGGCAGCAGCGGCAAAGCCCGCTGCACGCGGTTGTTCACGTTGATAGTCGCTTGGTCCGGATTGGTGCCGATAGCAAAAGTGACGGTCAGATTGAGCGTGCCGCTGCCGGTCGATGTCGATTGCATGTAGATCATGTTCTCGACGCCGTTGATCTGCTGCTCGAGCGGTGCCGCCACCGTCTCGGCGATCGTCTCGGCAGTGGCGCCGGGATAGGTGGCGGATATGACCACCTCCGGCGGCACGATCTGAGGGTACTGCGATATGGGCAGGGCTCGCATGGCGACCAGCCCCGCCAGCGTAATCACGATCGAGACCACCGCTGCAAAGACGGGCCGATCGATGAAGAAGCGCGAGATCATGGCCGATCCCCCGCTCGCGGCGTTCCCCCATCAGCTCGATTTGCGGCGGCTACCGGAACGACTGGCGCGCCGGGGCGTACGCGCATTAAGCCATCGATGATGATGGTGTCGCCAGGACTCAGCCCGTCTTCGACGATCCACCCGTCATCTACCTCTCGGCCCAGTCTCAGCGGCCGCGCCTGCGCCTTGTTGTCTTGCCCCACCACATACACGAACGGCCCTTGCGGTCCCTGACCAACCGATACCTTCGGAATCACGATGGCATTCGGCAGCGTCACGCCCGTGACGATGATGCGCACGAATTGCCCCGGTAGCAGGGTGGCGCCATCCTGGTTGGAAAAGATAGCCCGTGCCTGGATAGTACCGGTCTGGGCATCGACCCGATTGGCGGAGACGTCGATCCTACCCGTTCCGGCGAAGCGCGTGCCATTGCCGTATTGGAGCTCGACTGTCAGATCCTTGTCTGTGACCGGCTTTGGCAGGCGCTGGTTGAGTTCCCGCGCGGCCTGATACTCCGCATCCGTGAACGAGAAGTTCACGTAGACCGGATCGAGCTGTGTGATCGTCGTCAGGATGGTCTGCTGCGCGAGCACGAGCGAGCCTTCCGGCGGCGACAGCAGGCGTGTGACGCCCGACACTGGCGACGTGATGATCGTATAGCCGAGATTGAGCTCGGCATTGTGCACCTCGGCCTGCGACAGCTGCACAGCGGCCCGCGACTGATCGAAGGCGGCGCGCGCTTCGTCGTGCTGCTTCTCGGTGGCGACTTTACGCTGCAGCAGCTCGTCGATACGCTTCCAGTTCTCCGATGTCTGGCGCAGCGTCGCCTCCGCCTGGGCGAGCTGCGCCCGGGCCCGGTCGAGCGCCACCTGGTAGGGCTTCGGATCGATGCGGAAGAGCACCTCTCCTTCCTTGACCCTGGCGCCTTCGTTAAACTCACGCTTGAGCAGCGTGCCGCTCACCTGCGCGCGGATTTCGACATCGCGATAGCCCGCGACACGACCAGCGTAGGTAAAAGGCAAGGGAACTGCCTTTCCGTTGACCGGCATAACCCCGACCTGAGGCGGCGGCGGTGCAGGGGGCGGTACCGAGGCAGCGGCCTGCTGGCGCTGACTATGCTGCCAATAGGCCAGTCCACCGCCGAAGGCGGCAAACAGGAGGATCGCAGCAGCTGCCCACTTCCGCACGTTGATGTCCCAAGGCTGTTTGGCTACACTGGATTAGACTGTATAGTCTATCAGGGCAACCAAGCATGACAAGCTGCCACGACACTGCGGCGGCCGATACGCGCTCCGCGATAACGAGGACGGCGGCGGCACTCTTCGCTCGCCTTGGCTACGATGCCACCAGCATGGATCGGATCGCCGTCGAGGCGAAGGTTGCGCGCCAGACCATCTACAATCAGTTCGAAAGCAAGGAGGCGCTGTTTCGCGCCATCATTGCGGACCTGGCCGATGAATCGGTGATGCCGCTGGCGGTGACCCGCAAGGGCGCCTCGGCCCGTTCCACGCTTCTCACCCTCGCGCGCAGCATTCTGGCCACGGCGCTGCGGCCCTCCACCCTTGCCGTGCATCGTCTCGTCGTTGCCGAAACCGCGCGTTTTCCGGATCTCGGGCAGAAGATCTATGCAGCGGGAGCCGCCCGCGCCGTATCGCAGCTCGCTGATTTCCTGCGCGAGCAGCACCAATCCGGCCATCTCGACGTTCCACATCCCGAAGCGGCTGCCGAGCAGTTCTTCGCCATGGTCACGAGCTTTCAGCATTTCAGGGCGCTGATGGGCCTCAAGGAGCCGCCCAGCCGTATCGAGGCCAGCGCCCAGCGCGCCGTCGAAACTTTTCTGCGTGCTTTCGAGTCCAAGCGGGTGGTCGCGCATCATATGGGAGCGCGAGAGAGGTCTTTACGGCGAAGCGGTCGGAGTTGAGGTCGGGGGATTCATCTTGAGCCCGTCAATGCCGGTATTCGGATGGTCGCCGATCAAGGAGGTGGAGGAGACTACACCCGACAGACCTAGCGGCGGAGTTCTGATGCCAGCAATGTGCTCCGTGGTCCCCCGCGCTTACCAGGGCA
Source organism: Pseudomonadota bacterium (assembly GCA_963205015.1). Taxonomy (GTDB): domain Bacteria; phylum Pseudomonadota; class Alphaproteobacteria; order Rhizobiales; family Hyphomicrobiaceae. Next base: position 8,892 of record CAUJKI010000653.1, on the reverse strand, counting down.
GGCACTGCTCCGTGAGATTGGGCTACGTCTTTGATTTATTGGTGGGCGATGAAGGACTCGAACCTTCGACCCGCTGATTAAGAGTCAGCTGCTCTACCAACTGAGCTAATCGCCCCCAAACTTGGCACGGACCATTCCCAGGTCCGCTTCGGCCAACCTCCGGACGAACAAAAAGGCGGGACTGCCGCTCAGGCAGCCTCGCTTCCGCCGCGATTCCGGCTATGGCTCTTGCCAAAGAGTGCCGCGTTTTATACGCCGCGCGCCCCCTTGTCCAGCCCGCATCGCGGGAGGCCGAAGGCCGCAGCACGCGGTCGCCCAATCTAGCATCTTCGGTCCGCCCGGGCGGACAGCCACTGCCATAGAGAATTGGCCAGATATGCGCGCTCGGATCACCTCAACAAGTGCCCTCGCCCTGCTCGCCCTCGCCGGCTGCGCAGCCGCCATGCCGGGATATGTACCGGACCGGGGACGTCTGAAGCTCGCTGAACGGATGGCCCCGGCCAAGACCGAGAGCCCGGGAGCGCGAGCGGCCGACGGCAGCTACGTGCCGACCGCGGAGGAGCGCGCCTATACCTGCCGCCGCCTCACCGGCGTCATGCAGCTCAAGATCCAGCAAGTGCGCGACAGCGAAGCCAATCCGCCGGGCGGGCTCTTGGCGTCGATGACGAGCAAGTCCACGCCACGCCACACGGCCGCTGGCGACCCGAGCGTGGCCTACTCGGACGACCGCGCCCGCCTCATCGCGCTCAACAATCTGATGGTCGAGAAGAACTGCGGCCGCTTCGATCTCGATGTCGCGCTCAAGTCCGGCAACACGGATACGCCGGAACCGATCGGCGCACCTAAGGGCAAGCTGAAAGTGCGGTGAGCGAAGGATCGTCGCACCGGAGGCGTGATCATCACAGCCCCTGCGCGCCGCGCGCCATGGCCGCGATGCCGGTTCGCGAGACCTCGACGAGACCGAGCTCGCGCATGATTGCGATGAACTGCTCGATCTTCGAGGTCTTACCAGTGATCTCGAAGACGAAATGCTCGGTCGACGTATCGACCACGCTCGCGCGGAAGATCTCGGCGAGCCGCAGCGCCTCGATGCGCTTCTCGCCTTTTCCCGCAACCTTGACGAGGGCAAGCTCACGCTCGATGGGCGCGCCGCCGACAGTCAGGTCCGTCACGCTATGGACCGGCACGAGCCGGTCGAGTTGATTCCTGATCTGCTGAAGCACCATCGGCGTTCCGGTCGTGACGACCGTGAAGCGCGAGAGGCGGCGCTCCTCGTCCGTTTCCGAGACCGTGAGGCTCTCGATGTTGTAGCCGCGGCCTGAAAATAGCGACGCGATGCGCGCAAGCACACCCGGCTCGTTGTCCACGAGGATCGAGAATGTATGGCGCTCGGTGGCGTCCTTGCGCTCCTCCAGGAAGTAGGCGGAGCCTGTGCCTTTCTCTGACATGATGGAATGTCCTCGGTACCCTCAGGCCTTGTGGCGGGGATGGTTGGTGCGCGCAGCGCCAGTATGGAAAGTCTCGACCGCGGCCCAGCCTTCCTCGTAGTGGTCGATGGTCCAGGGCTCCTGAAGCGCGTCGGCGCGCCACTTCAGCAACGCGGGATGGGAGAGCACCGCATCCATATAGCGCCGCGTCTCCGACGATACCGGGACCTGATAAGTATCGAGCCTTGTGACGACGGGGGCGAACATCGCATCCGCAGCGCCGAACGTACCGTAGAGGAACTGCCCGCCCCCACCAAAGCGGCGGCGCGCGTCCGCCCAGAGCCCTTCGAGACGACGCATGTTGTCGGCGACATCGGAACCAAGATCACGCGGCGCAAAGCGCTTGGCGAGGTTCATCGGGCAGTTATTGCGGAGCGCCTGGAAGCCGGCGTGCATCTCGTTGGCAGCGGCGCGGGCATGTGCGCGCGCTTTGGCATCGGCCGGCCACACGCCCTTCTCGGGGAAGCGCTCGTGAAGGTACTCCATGATCGCGAGGCTCTCCCAGATCGTGATGTCACCGTCGACGAGGCACGGCATCTTGCCAGTCGGCGAGACGTCGAGCATCCGCGCCTTGGAATCGGGGAAGTACATCGGGATCACGGTTTCCTCGAACGGGATGTCGAGGGCGGTCATGAGGATCCACGGCCGCAGCGACCAGGACGAATAGAGCTTGTTGGCGACGTAAAGCTTCATGAGCTCGTTCCCTGGCTCTTGGTATTCCAACGTGACGTGATCTGACCGCCCGCCGGCGCGACCTGCTGCCATGGTGGCAGCAGATGCCTGCTTGCGAGATCCTGCAGCGCCGCGAAATCACACGACGCCGTATATTCGATCACGGCTGCCGACATGAGATCGCAGCGCGCGAGATCATCGGGGCCGAGCTTCCGCTGGCCTTCTCCGGCCGTGCGCCACGTATCCCACGTCGACATGTGGCAATTCGCCAGCGCCAAGAGATCGCGATGGAGATCGACGCTCATGAACCACAGCCCGCGCGTATCGCCATGCCCGAAGGCTTCGGCGTCGGCCTGCCCCGACCTGACGAGCGCCCACGCGGACGCCGCATCGAGATAGGCGCCCGCCGGTAGATCCGCGGTATCGAAGGTAATGTCGAGCTGCTCGCGCTGAAGCAGGTCGATCTGCGCATCGGCCATCGCCCATCGCTCTTCATCCGCGACCCAGTACTCGCAAATCCAATGATCATCGAAGCGCCGGCCGGCGAAGTACGTCGCAAATCCGCACCGCACGCGCGCCGGTATGCCGTGATGGCGCAGTGCGCTGCATATGAGCAGAGCGAAATCGCGGCACGTACCAAACGCCCGCTGCATCGGCGCACGCCGTGTCGCAAGCGGCCCCTCGAAGCGCTCCATGATCTCGGCGAGGCGCGTGGCAACAGGCTTCGTGTCTCGCGGCAGCGGCGTCCCCGCCGGAATGGCGTACTTGTCCGCCCATGACGTATGGACAATCAAGCCCGACAGCACACTGCACAGCGCCGCAGCTCCCGAGGGCAAAGCGTCGAAGAGAGATGCGAGGCCCGCAGGATGCGTGAGTGGATCGTGTCGCGCGTAGTGCTGCAATGCGTCCGAGGTCGTCATGACATTGGCCGTTGGCGTTGCCGAGCTGAAGCCTGTTGCTGCTTCTTTCCGCTTGCTGGCTACACCAGCACCTTGCCTTCCTTGCCGATCGCCTTGTCGATCTCCTCGGCCGAGACATCCTCGCCGAGCAGCATCTGATTGTGTGCCTTGCCCGAGGGAATCATCGGGAAGCAGTTGGCGAGCGCGGCGACGCGGCAATCGAAGATCACCGGCTTGTCCTTCACGGCGATCATGGCCTTGATCGCGTCGTCGAGGTCCGCGGGATGGTCGCAATACATGCCGACGCCGCCATAGGCCTCCGCGAGCTTGACGAAGTCAGGAAGCGCCTCCGTGTAGCTCTCCGAGTAGCGGTTGCCGTGCAGGAGCTGCTGCCACTGACGCACCATGCCCATGTACTGGTTGTTGAGGATGAAAACCTTGACCGGCAGGCGGTACTGCACGGCCGTCGACATCTCCTGGATGTTCATAAGGATCGAGGCATCGCCCGCGACGTCGATGACGAGCGCCTTCGGATGCGCCATCTGCGCGCCGATCGCCGCCGGCAGGCCATAGCCCATGGTGCCGAGGCCGCCGCTCGTCAACCAGCGGTTCGGCTCGTCGAACTTCAAGAACTGCGCCGCCCACATCTGGTGCTGGCCGACCTCGGTCGAGATGTAGGCATCACGATCCTTGATGTGCGCCTGCAGCCGCTCGAGCGCATACTGCGGCATGATCACGTCGGCGTTGCTCTTGTACTTGAGGCAGTTCACCGCACGCCACTGGTCGATCTGCTTCCACCAGCCCTTGAGCGCACTCTTTTCGGGCGACGACGCAAGCCCGCGCCAGGCGCGGATCATGTCCTCGAGCACATAGGCGCAGTCGCCGACGATCGGCACGTCAACCTTGATGTTCTTGTTGATCGACGAGGGATCGACGTCGATATGAATCTTGCGGCTGCCCGGCGAGAAGGCATCCGTGCGGCCCGTGATACGGTCGTCGAAGCGGGCGCCGACATTGATCAGGAGATCGGCGTCGTGCATGGCCATGTTGGACTCGTAGGTACCGTGCATCCCGAGCATGCCGAGCCACTGCCTGTCGGAGGCCGGATAGGCACCGAGACCCATGAGGGTGGACGTGATCGGGAAGCCCGTCTGGCGGACGAGCTCGCGCAGGAGCTGGCTCGCCTTGGGACCGGAATTGATGACGCCGCCGCCGGTGTAGAAGATGGGCCGCTTGGCGCTCGCCATCAGTTCGACGGCACGCTGGATAGCCGGCTGGTCGCCTTTGAGCTTCGGACGATAGCTCTTGTGCGCGATCGCCGTGTTCGAGGGCGTGACGTAAGTACCCGTCGCGAATTGCACGTCCTTGGGAATGTCCACGACGACCGGTCCGGGCCGGCCGCTCTTAGCGATGTAAAACGCCTCGTGCAGGATGCGCGCGAGGTCGTTGACGTCCTTGACCAGCCAGTTGTGCTTGGTGCATGGCCGCGTGATGCCGATCGTGTCGCACTCCTGGAAGGCGTCATTCCCGATGAGGTGCGTCGGCACCTGCCCGGTCAGGCAGACGACGGGGATCGAATCCATGAGCGCGTCGGTGAGCCCGGTGACGGCGTTCGTCGCGCCGGGGCCCGAGGTCACGAGGACGACGCCGACCTTGCCCGTCGAGCGCGCATAGCCCTCGGCCGCATGGACCGCGCCGCCTTCCTGGCGGACGAGGACGTGCTTGACCTTCTCCTGCTGGAAGATCTCGTCGTAGATCGGCAGCACGGCACCGCCGGGATAGCCGAAAACGAACTCGACGCCCTGATCGGCCAGGACCTTGATCACCATCTCGGCGCCGGTCATCGTACGTGCCATGGAATTCCCCTTTCTCAGCATCGAAGCGCGCCAGGGGTCGGCGCGCCGGCCGGCATGGAGCGGCGCGCACGGACGGGCACACTTCGGATATGCAAGGGTGTTTGATCTCAACGCGTGAAAGGGTCAAGCAATTTCGACTTATATGGCGCAATGTGCACAAAAATAGTTCTATTATTGCCAGATCATACTATTCCACGTAATCATATTTCTCCGAAGCCAAATCTCCTGCCGTTTCACGTACTGCCGGGTCTCCAGCTTGCCGGCAGCGACGGCGGCAGCGAGATCGATCTCTCCCCGAAGGTAACTGAGCAGCGGCCGCAGACCGTGAGCCCGAGCCGCCGGAAGCTCAGGGTCGAGATCGAGCGCCGCGATCGCGCGCGCTTCCTCGAGGGCGCCTGCCGCCATCATCGCATCGAAGCGCGCATCGACGCGTTCCCTGACCTCGGCGCGTGGCCGGCGAATGGCATAGCGTTCGGCCTCGACCTCCCGGATAAGCGGCGTCCCTGGCCGGCGGTGCCATTCGGCCAGCGAGATGCCGGTGCTGTCGATGACCTCGAGCGCCCGCACGATGCGTTGCGTATCCCCCGGATCGAGCCGTGCCGCCATCTCGGGATCGCGTGCAGCCAGCACCTTGTGCAGCTCGCCGGAAGAGCGGCTCCCGGCCTCGCGCCGCCAGTGTGTGCGAATAGCCGGGTCGACCGGCGGCACCGGCGCGAGGCCATCGAGGAGGGCCTTGAAGTAGAGCCCAGTCCCCCCAACAAGGACCGGCCGGCGGCCCGTCTCCGCACACCACGCCAGGGCACCCGCGACATCTTCGAGCCAGCGGCCAACGGAGTAGGCATCGCGCACGCTCACATGCCCGAACAGGCGGTGCGGCACACGCGCCTCCTCCTCGGGTGTTGGGCGCGCCGTCAGAATGCGCAGCTCGCGATAGACCTGCATGGAATCGGCGTTGATGATGGCGCCGCCATGCCGCTCGGCCATATCGAGCGCCAGCGCCGACTTGCCCGAGGCCGTCGGGCCCGCGATCAGGATCGGTGCCGGCATGGCTTGCTAATCCCTGCGCCGCGTCGCCTCGGCACTACGCATCCGGTCAAGCGCCCCTTGCAAGATCAGCGTCGCGGCCATCTTGTCGATGACCTCGGCACGGCGCTTGCGCGAGGCATCGGCCACGATGAGCAGGCGCTCGGCCTCCACCGTCGTCAGACGTTCGTCCCACATGAGAATGGGCACCCCCGTCAGCGGGCCGATCAGCCGCGCGAACGATCGCGAGGCTTGCGCACGGGGGCCATGCGAACCGTCCATGCCGATCGGCAGGCCGATGACAAGACCGCCAACCTTGTGCTCACGTGCAAGTTCGACGAGACGGGCTGCATCAGCCTTGAATTTCGTGCGCCGGATGGTCTCGAGCCCGCTCGCAATCGTGCGCGAGACATCCGAGAGGGCGAGCCCGAGCGTCTTCGTGCCGACGTCTATGCCGATGAGGCGCGCCCCCGCCGGCAGCGCCGCCGCGAAGGCGTCCACATCGAGGATCTCCGCCACCGGCGCAGCAGGCTTCACGCAAGCGTCAGCAGCGGGGGGTTTATCGCTTGTCATTCGGGCCTTATACCTTCACTTCAGCTAGCGCGACAGGCCCCGCGGCGGGATCTCTCCCAGCCGTCGGCGCCCGACGAATTGGAGCTGGCGCGAGCCGGCCCTCAAAGGAGTGAATGCCCCCATGAAGATCACCTGGTTCGGACATTCCTGCTTCCGCATCGAGACCGGGAGCAGTGTGCTGATCATCGACCCGTTTCTGAAAGGCAACCCGACATTCGAGAAGTCCGGCATTGCCTGGGAGAAGGCCGTCGACGGCGTGACCCATATCGCCCTTACGCACGGCCATGACGATCACGTCGGCGACGCTGCCGAAATCAGCAAGCGCAATGGCGCGCCGGTCTTCGCCAACTACGAGCTGGCGCTGCACGTGGGCTCGAAGGGTGCCGAGAAGCTGCAGCCGATGAATACCGGCGGGGCCGTCGCCGCCGACGACTTCGAACTGACGCTCACCGACGCGCTGCACTCCTCCTCGAGTGGTGGCGTCTATCTCGGCAATCCCAACGGCATCGTCGTCACCGCGAAGGAGGGCAAAACCCTCTACCACATGGGCGATACCGAGATGTTCGGCGGCATGAGCCTGATCGCGGAGTTCCACAAGCCCGACATCGGCATCGTGCCGATCGGTGACCGCTTCACCATGGGCGGCAAGCGCGCCGCCTTCGCGTGCAAGAAGTTCTTTTCGTTCAAGACGATCCTGCCCGCGCACTACGGCACGTTCCCAGGGATGCTCGACCCCGATGCCTCGAAGTTCGTCGAGGCCATGAGCGGACACAATGTCAAGGTCCCGAAGGTCGGCGAGGCCGTGACGGCCTGACGAAAGCCATCTATGTGATCCACGGACAGGCACAGGCGGCGCGGGGCAGCCAGGGGGCCGGTCGCGCCGCGCACTTTCGGAGCTGGTGACGATGCAGGATAAGGGTGTCGAGAGCAGCGGTTCCGAGATTGCCGACCGACCGCCGCTACCATCCGCACCGAGCTCCGCGATGCCGGCCGCGCTCGCCGGCCCGCCGACGCTCTGGCTCTTCACGCTGACGACGTTCGTTTCCGCGCTGCTGCTGTTCTCGATCCAGCCGATGTTCGCGAAGATGGTGCTACCCGTCCTCGGCGGCTCGCCGTCGGTGTGGGCGGTGGCGCTTTGCTTCTTCCAGGGTGCGCTGCTCGCCGGCTATTGCTATGCGCACCTTGTCATCCGCCTCATTGGCGCGCGCGCGAGCGGCTTCGTCCATCTCGCCGTGTGTCTCATCGCCTTCGTCGTGCTGCCGATCGGCCTTCCCGCGGGATGGGCGGAGCCGCCGCCGGGCGAGCCCTACTTCTGGCAGCTTGGCCTCTTCACTATCGCTGTCGGCCTTCCCTTCTTCGCTGTCGCCGCGAATGCACCGCTGCTGCAGGCCTGGTTCGCCGCGACCGGCCATCCGCATGGCCGCGATCCCTACTTCCTCTATGCCGCGAGCAATCTCGGCAGCCTCATCGCCCTGCTGAGCTACCCTGTCCTGCTCGAGCCGGCCTTCGGGCTGAAGGCGCTGAGCGGGATCTGGACCATCGGCTACATGGTGCTCGTCGCGCTGCTCGCGGTGTCCTATGCGGCGGTCCGCATGGGCAACGAGCCGCCCGAACTGGCGACGGCTGCTGCAGCATCGGCCGATGCCGGCCCGCCGCCGGCATGGTCGTCACGGATCGCCTGGGTGGGGCTTGCCCTCGTGCCCTCGGCACTGCTCACGGCTTTCACCACCCACGTCTCGACCGACGTCGCTTCCGCGCCCCTGATCTGGGTGCTGCCGCTCGCGCTCTACCTCCTCACCTTCGTGCTGGTCTTCCGCGAGCGCTCGCTGATCCCGATGCAGATCCTCCTCCCGTTGCATCTCGCTTCGGTGATATTCGCGCTGCTCGTCCTCTCCCAAACGGTCAAGGAAGGCTGGTTCCTGACGGCCGGCAGCGGCGTCGCGGTGTTCTTCACCTCCGCCATGGTCGCCCACCGCACACTCTACGAGGCGCGCCCGAGCGCCGCCTATCTCACGGAGTTCTATCTCTGGATGTCGCTTGGCGGCGTGCTTGGCGGACTCTTTGCGGCGCTGATCGCACCGAGAATCTTCTCCGAGATCTTCGAATATCCGCTCCTGCTCGCCCTCACCATGGCCTGCCGGCCCCGCGCACTCTCCCTCTCGCTCAAGGATCGCGACGAACTGCTCGTCATGTGGTTGCTGATCGCCACCGGCATCCTGGCACTGATCTGGATTCCCTGGATGGGAACGAAGTTCGAGCTGAGCTACGGCACGTACGGCATGACCACGGTCCTGGTCGCGCTGTTCGGAGCGGGTGTCCTACTCTTCTGGAAGTGGCCGCCACGCCAGCTCGTGATGGCGCTCATGATGTTCGCCGCAATCG
>CAUJKI010000652.1 GCA_963205015.1 Pseudomonadota bacterium | reverse complement strand
GTCGAGCGGCACGTTGATCTCGAAGATCTGCTCGCCGTAGCGCATGTCGGCGGAACGCTGCACGCGAACCTCGCCCGTATGCGCCGCCGCCTTGATCCGCGCGCGCCCCTCGGCTTCGAGCTCGCCAAACGCCACGCGAAGCTGATCCGCGTCGAGATGCGTCGCATCTCCAATATGCGTGCGCGCAAGCTCATAGCGCAGGTCCGACGCCAGCATACCCCACGCCGACAGCACCGCCGCGAGGCGTGGCACGATTACGCGTGTCACATCAAGTTGGCGCGCGACATCCGTGACGTGCAGGCCGGCGGCTCCACCGAACGAGAGAATGGCGAAACGGCGCGGATCGACGCCGCGGCGCACCGAAACGAGGCGGATGCCCTCCGCCATGCGCGTATTGATGATGCGGTGAATGCCCTCGGCCGCGGTCATGCGATCGACACCGAGCCGTGAAGCCACGCGATCGACGGCCGCCTCTGCTGCCGGTGCATCGAGCCGCGCGCGTCCGCCAAGGAAATTCTCGGGATCGAGGAAGCCGAGCACGCAATTCGAGTCCGTCACCGTCGCGCGCGTGCCGCCACGGCCGTAGCAGGCGGGACCCGGCATGGCACCCGCGCTTTCGGGGCCGACATGCAGGATGCCGCCGGCATCGACCTCCGCAATGGAGCCGCCACCGGCACCGATGCTCGCGATATCGAGACTTTGGAGCGCGACGCGCTGGCCGCCAAGACGACGGTCCGAAGCAATGGCCGCCTCCCCGCCGATGACGAGCGAGATATCCGTCGACGTGCCGCCCATGTCGAAGGGAATGAGATCGCCGTGCTCCATGAGCCGCGCCGCATAACGACTGCCAGCTACACCTCCCGCCGGCCCGGACAGCACCGCGCCGGCCGCGAGCCGCACGGCATCCGGAATAGTGGCCACGCCGCCATGGGATTGGATGATGAGGACTGGACCGGCTAGACCCGCTTCGCCGAGGCGCTGAGCCAGCCGCGTCAGATAGCGCTCCAGCACCGGGCCGACGTACGCGTTCACGATGGTCGTGCAGACGCGGTCGTACTCCTTGATCTGCGGCAGTACCTCCGACGATCGGCAGACATAGGCATTGCCGAGCGCCGACTTCAGCGCCTCGACGGTCGCCTTCTCGTGCGCACCGTCGCGCCATGCATGCAGATAGCAGACCGCGACCGCCTCGACGCCGTCACGCCTGAGCGCCGCAATCGCCGCCTCGAGAGACGCATGATCGAGCGAAACTTCGACGCGGCCGTCGGGGCGGATGCGCTCGCGCACACCGAGACGGCGCTCGCGCGGAACGAGTTGCTCGGGCGGCGGCTGGCGCAGGTTGTAGCGATCATCCTTCAGGCCTTCGCGCATCTCGACGATGTCGCGATGGCCCTCCGTCGTCAGCAGGCCGACCTTCGCGCCCTTGTGCTCGAGCAGCGCATTCGTCGCGACCGTCGTGCCGTGCACGATGATCTCCGTTTGCGCCAGCATCGCCGCGCGATCGGTTCCCAGCGCCTCGGCCAACCGCTCGAGACCATCCATCACGCCGATCGACTGGTCCTGCGGCGTCGATGCGGCCTTGGCGATCGTGACCTGGCCTTCCGCATCGACGGCCACGAGATCCGTGAAGGTGCCGCCGACATCAATTCCAATGCGATACATCTGCAGCCCCTTTAGCGCGTCACAAAGCCGAGCGTAATGTCGCGCGCGCGCGCCTCGTCCGTCCGCTCCGATGGTGCGCCCCAGCCGCCGCCGCCGCCGGAACGCACCTGCAGCACATCGCCTGGCTTCAGCACCACGCCCGTCTCCTTGGTCTTGAGCGGCCGGTCGGGACTACCCTTGGATTCGAGCCAGTAATTGTGTGGCGCGCCGTCCTCGCCGCCGACGAGACCGCAGGCGCCGTATTTCACGCCGTCGCCCGCCGTATTCCCGACCGCGGGCTCGGCGGTCTCGATGACCATCTCCAGCTCCGCGCCCGGCCCGCCGCGATAGCGCCCGTCGCCGCCGCTGTCGGGACGGAACTCATGCCGACGGAAGAAGAACGGAAAGCGCACCTCGTGCACCTCGATGCTGCCGAACTTGATGCCGCCCGCCGCCTGCCATTCGCCGGCCGCTGCCCAGCCATCGCCCGCGGACGAAGCGCCGCCACCCGGCCGCGCCTGGAAGAGATGCCAGATGAACGGCTTCGATGTGCGCGGATCGACGCCCTGGATGGCGACGCGGAAGCGCCGCCCCCAGCCGGCCATGGCCCGCTCGGGGCAGGCGGGCGCGAGCGCGCGGATGATCGCCTCCATGATCTCCTGGCCGCAGTGGTTCGTGCAGAGCGTCACCGGCGCACCTTCCCGCGGCCAAACGACCGTGCCTTCCTTGAGCTTCACGCTCAGCGGCCGGAAGGCGCCATCGTTCTTCGGCGTGTCGGGATCGATGAGATAGGCGAGCGCGACGACGACGGCCGAGTGCGTGTTCGCATAGGAGGAGTTGATGAAGCCTGTGACCTGCGGATGGCTATCCGTGAGATCGACCTCGAGGTCGCTGCCGCGCTTCGTCACGCGCGCGCGGATATAGACATCCTTGAACTGGTGGCCGTCGTCGTCGAGAAACGCTTCGCCCTCGTACACGCCGTCCTGCCACTCGGAGATGATCGCGCGCACCTGCCGCTCGGCGCCGTCGAGCACAGCCTCTACCGCCGCCCGCGACGGCTCCGAGCCGAACTCCCGAATGAGCTCGCTCATGCGCCGCTCGCCGAGGCGCGCCGAGCCGATCATGGCCGCGAGATCGCCGCGGAAATCACGCGGATGGCGCACGTTGAGCACGATCATCTCGTACACGTCCTCGCGCCGCACGCCCTG
>CAUJKI010000651.1 GCA_963205015.1 Pseudomonadota bacterium | reverse complement strand
CCAGTCACCCCATTCGTCGCGTCGGTGCACAGCCACACGGCCGGCGGCACGATGACGTCTCCGGGCAGCAGACGCCCATTCTGCGAACGTTCACCGACCGCGCCGGCGACGACTTCCTGACGGATGAACGAGGTATCCGCTGCACCGCCCGGCAATATGATGTTGGCGTCGACGCCGGTGCCTTTCAGCTCCTGCGCCCATACCCGCGTCATCGCTTCCAGCGCAGCCTTGCCGGGGCCGTAGATCGGATTGCCCGCGCGGACCATGTTCCCGGCACTGGTCGAGACCGAGATGATCTTGCCGAACTTCCGCTTCACCATGTGCGGTGCGACGGCCTTGGACATGTACCAGACGCCCTTATAGTTGGTGTCGATGATGGTGTGCAGCGCCTCGTCCGGCGTCTCGTAGAACGGCACCATCTTCGCGCTTCCGGCGCTGCCGAAGTCCTGCGGGCTGCGGCCGGCGTTGTTGATCAGGACGTCGATGCGGCCGAAACCTTCGAGAGTCGCATCGACCATGCGCGCGCAGTCCGGCTGCCTGCTGACGTCGCCAGCGACCGTCACACAGCGGCCCTTTCCGTAGCGGTTCTCGATGTCATCGGCGACGGCCTTCAATGCCTCTTCGCCGCGCGCGGTCAACGCGACCTTCGCGCCGCTCTTCAGCAGCTCCTCGGCGATGAACCAGCCGAACCCGCGACTGCCGCCCGTGATCAGGACCACGCGGTCCCTGAGCGACGGATGGCGCAACTGCTTCAGCGTCGCCTCGGGCCAGGAGCTCCTGTACGCCTCCTGCGCCATCGATTGGCCCGCGGCGGCCAGGACAGTCACGGCGCCGGCGGCACGGATGAACTGCGCTCGGTCCAGCTTGGAAGCCATTACCTCTCTCCCCATGTCGAGTGCTCGCTGGTTCAGTACGGCTTGGAGACGAAGTCCCCGGCCGATCGACCCTGCCCGGATTCTCGGACGGATCGCTGCTGGCGTCCCGCCCATCATGCAGCCCGTTTCTCCAGACACTGCAGTAAGCAGGCTGGCGGAAGACCTCCGATTTGATCGGCAACCGGGACCTATCGGAAACGGTGATCCCCGATGGTCGAGACCGCGCCATCCAGGCCGATGCGAAGTAAGGAGTAGCCGAAACGCCGACCCCGAGAACCCAATCACGCATCTACAGGCATCTATTCGCGCTATGAGCCCTACCCCATAGCACCCTTCACCAGAGACCATTCTCGGTGAAGTATTTGCAGGCTGCCTATGGTGCTGTCAAAATGCAAGCATGCCAGTCCAGCTCACGATCCGCGATGTTCCGGAGAAAGTGCGTGACGAGCTCGCCGCTCGCGCAGCCCTGCAAGGGAAATCCATGCAGGAGTACCTGCGCGCGGAGCTCGAGCGCCTCGCAGCCCGCCCATCAGTGGATGCCTGGCTGGAGCAAGTCCGTAAGAGAAAGCGGGCATCGCAGACCCGTGTGTCTCCCGGGCAAATTCTCAAAGAACGCGACGCTGACCGACAGTGAGCGTCGTTGTCGACGCATCGGTGCTGGTTGCCGCGTTGCTCGATTCCGGGCCGCGGGGAGTGTGGGCTGAGGAGATTCTGGCAGCTGGCTCACTTCATGCGCCCGAGTTGGTGCGTGCCGAGACAACGAACATCTTACGCAGACTCGAGCGGGCCAGGGAGATCAGCTCACTCGAAGCCAATGCGGCGTTTGAAGACCTGGGGCAACTCAGTGTGGAACTATTCGCCTTCGATCCTTTCGCGGATCGAATCTGGGAGCTGCGTCATAACGTCACGAGCTACGACGCGTGGTACGTTGCCCTTGCTGAGGCACTGAATTTGCCCCTCGCGACTCTGGATGAGCGCCTTTCCAAGACAAAGGGACCTGCTTGCGATTTCTTGATACCCCGCGATTGACGGCGAAGGCTGATGCGGGATCGGCTGGAGATCATTCGGCGTCTGTTGTCCGAGGATGGTTCGCTGTGGATCACGATTGATGACAACGAGGCGCACTACCTGAAGGTGCTCTGCGACGAAGTTTTCGGTCGTGCGAATTTCATCTCAAACATCGTTTGGCAGAAGACTCTGACCAGACGCAATGACGCTCGCGCTATGTCAACGGCGCACGACCACGTCTTGGTCTATGCACGGGAGGCGCAAGCATTTTCAGTGAATACACTGGATGCAGGCGAAAAGCAAAGGGCGACCTATCAGAATCGCGATGGTGACAAGCGCGGCGATTGGCTTCCCGTTCCGTTCCACGCACCGAATATTCGTCCAAACCTGACGTACGAGATTATCACTCCCGGCGGGCGCTCGCTTTGGCCGCCAAAAGGGCGATGCTGGAGCACCACCAAAGAGAAGTTTGAAGAGCTCGTCGCTGACAATCGCATCTATTTTGGTTTGGACGGCAACGGCATGGCTCAGAGGAAGAAGTTCTGGGCGGAGTCAGACAACAAAATGGTGCCGTGGACGTGGTGGGGATATGAAGAGGCGGGGGATAACCGGGAGGCCAATCGAGAGGCCAAGGCCATTTCGGAACTTGCTGGTATTGAGTCAAAATTTGACACCCCGAAGCCAGAGAAGCTCCTGAAGCGAGCAAACGAGATCGCCACTACGGCTGGTGACCTCGTCTTGGACTCCTTCGCCGGCTCCGGCACCACCGGCGCCGTCGCCCACAAGATGGGCCGCCGCTGGATCATGGTCGAGCTGGGCGAGCACTGCCACACGCACATCATTCCACGCCTGAAGAAGGTCGTCGACGGCGAGGACAAGGGTGGCGTCACCGAAGCCGCCGGTTGGCAAGGCGGCGGCGGCTTCCGCTATTACCGGCTCGCGCCCAGCCTGATCGTCAACGACCGCTGGAGCAACCCGGTCATCAATCCCGAGTACAACGCGGCGCAGCTCGCCGAGGCGCTGGCCAAGCTGGAAGGCTACACCTACGCCCCCTCAGAAACACGCTGGTGGCAGCACGGCCACTCCAGCGAGCGTGACTTCATCTACGTCACCACGCAGAACCTGTCAGCCGAGCAGTTGCAGGCGCTGGCCGACGAAGTCGGGCCCGAGCAGAGCCTGCTGGTGTGCTGCTCGGCGTTTCGCG
>CAUJKI010000650.1 GCA_963205015.1 Pseudomonadota bacterium | reverse complement strand
GTGCCGGCGCAACACAGGCGGTTCGCTGGCGGGCGGCGCTCGATGCCGTCCCCGATCCTGTGATCGCGCTCGATCGCGGCGGCGCGATCATGCACATCAATCCGGCGGCGCGCGAGATCTACGCACTTCTTCGCCCCGGCGGACAGCCTTCGCTCCTGAGCCGCGATCCCGTATTTCTCCAGGCCATCGACGAAGTGCTCGACGACGGTCGCCAGCGCACTGTCGAGATCCAGGAGCGGGTGCCGTTCGATCGGCGTGTGCGGATCACGCTCACGGCATTGGCGGAGGCGCCAGCGGACGAGGTGGCCCCCCACGTCGTCATTGCGCTGCGCGACTTGACGGATCAGGATCGCCTCGGGCGCATGCGCGCGGACTTCGTCGCCAATGCGAGCCATGAGCTGCGCACGCCGCTCGCCTCGCTCGTCGGCTTCATCGAGACCCTGCAAGGGCGCGCGAGCGACGACCCGGCAGCGCGTGCACGCTTCCTCGCCATCATGGGCCAGCAGGCCGCGCGCATGTCGCGCCTCGTCGATGATCTCCTCTCGCTAAGCCGCGTCGAGATGCGCGAGCACGTACCGCCGCGTACGGCGATCGATCTCAATGACACGCTTGCTGTGACCGTCCAGGCGCTCGAACCCGTCGCGCGCGCGGCCGGCGGAACGCTCAAGCTCGAGCCGAGCGACGGACCCGCGGTCGTGCTCGGCGATACCGACGAGATCATGCAGGTCGTGCAGAACCTGGTGCAGAATGCGCTGAAGTACGGGGCGCCCGGCCGGCCGGTGACGGTAAGTATTCGCCGTGAGGCGCGCGGGCCGACGAGCCGCATTGCCGTCGCCGTGCGCGACGAGGGGCCGGGTATTCCACCCGAGCATTTGCCGCGGCTCACGGAGCGCTTCTATCGCGTCAACGCCAAGTCGAGCCGCGAGAAGGGCGGCACTGGTCTCGGGCTCGCCATCGTCAAGCACATCGTCAACCGTCACCGCGGCGAGCTCAGGATCGAATCGGAGCTCGGCAAGGGCTCGACCTTCACGTTCCTCATCGACGAGCAGGCGCGTCGGCCGAGTGTGTACTAGAGGCGCGAATATATCATTATAATTTAATAAGTTATTCTGTCACAAAGTTGTAGGCTGAGGGCGCTAGATTGCGACGCAATCGAGGGGACGTGCCGCTCCGGCGGGCCTGATCCCCTCCGACCATTCGGAGCAAGATGATGCGCGAGCATACGGTCAAGGCCTTCGAGCAGGAGCTGCTGCTGCTCGACAAGCGCATCACGCAGATGGGCGGGCTTGCCGAGCAGCAGCTCGGTCGCGCCTTCGAGGCGCTCGAGCGGCGCGATCCGAAGCTTGCGGCCGAGATCGTCGCCGGTGATGCGCTCATCGACCAGCTCGAGCGCGACCTGCAGGATCAGTCGATCGTCATGATCGCGAAGCGCCAGCCGCTCGCCGACGACCTGCGGCACATCATGACCGTGCTCAAGATCGCCGGCGACCTCGAGCGCATCGGCGACCTCGCCAAGAATATCGCGAAGCGCGCGCTCGCGATCTCGGGGGAGAACCACCCCAAGCCGCTCATGACCGGCCTCAAGAACATGACCGAGCTCGCGCTCCGTCAGCTCAAGGACGTGCTGGACGCCTACAGTGAGCGCCAGGCCGACAAGGCGCTTGCCGTGTGGCGCGCCGACGAGCAGATCGACGCGATGTACAACTCGCTCTTCCGCGAGCTGCTGACCTACATGATGGAGGACCCGCGCAATATCGGGCTCTGCACGCATCTCCTGTTCGGCGCCAAGAATATCGAGCGCATCGGAGATCACACGACCAACATCGCCGAGAACGTGCATTTCCTCGTTCATGGGCAGCCCGTGACGGATGCGCGTCCGAAGAGCGATGAGACCAGTTCCACGCTGATCACGGCCGAGGAGCCCTGATCGGCGGCAACGGATGCGTGGCGCGCCAATGGCCTTACTGCCAAGGCCGAAGGCGGAGTGCCCACGCTGTAAGACACGGAGTGCAAGGTGCGCGTTGCGACACTGAGGACGGCACGTGGACAGGCGATCCGTAGTGACGGTGCGCCCACAGACGCCAGAGAAGGTCGGGCTCGCATGAGCGTCAGGATCCTGGTGGTCGAGGACGATCCTGCCATCGTCGAGCTCATCACCTACAATCTGGAGGGTGAGGGCTTCGAGGTTGTCGTCGCGGAGACGGGCGAAGAAGCGCAGCGTCTCGTCAACGAGGAGAATTTCGACCTCGTGCTGCTCGACTGGATGCTGCCCGGCGTCTCGGGGATCGAGCTCTGCAGGCGCCTGCGCCAGCGCCAGGAGACGACGGCCGTCCCGATCATCATGCTGACCGCACGCGGCGAGGAGGGCGATCGCGTGCGCGGCCTCGCCATGGGCGCCGACGACTACATCGTCAAGCCGTTTTCGGTCGCCGAGCTCATTGCGCGCGTCAAAGCCATGCTGCGGCGCGCGGCGCCCGAGCGCGTCTCGGACATGATCACGGTCGGCGATGTCTCGCTGGACCGCCTTGCCCATCGCGTGCGCCGGGCCCAGCGCGAGGTGCGTCTCGGGCCGACGGAATACCGCCTGCTCGAGTTCATGATGGAACGGGCGGGCCGGGTCTTGAGCCGCGAGCAGATCCTCGACGGCGTATGGGGCCGTCAGGCCGAGCTCGACGAGCGCACGGTGGATGTCCATATCGGACGCCTGCGCAAGGCGCTGATCCGCGGCAAGGAGGCCGAGGTCATCCGCACGGTCCGTGGCGCCGGCTACGTCATCGAACCGGCCTGAAGCGGCTTCTCTCTCGTCCTCCCGGATGCTAGAGCCTCGCGGGCGCTCCCGTGGCGCGCTCCCTCGGCTCTCATTCTCCGGCGACGGCTCTTCCCATGACGATCGACTTCAAGGACCCCGTGGCGCTCGCGCAGGCGCTGATCCGCTGCCCGTCGGTGACACCGGAGGAGGGCGGCGCGCTCTCCCTGCTCGAGGAGGCGCTGAAGCCGGCGGGCTTCGCATGCCACCGCCTCGTCATGAGGACGGCCGGAACGCCGGACGTCGACAATCTCTATGCTCGCCTCGGGCGCAAGCAGCCCAATCTCTGCTTTGCCGGACATACGGATGTCGTTCCGGTCGGCGACGCGGCGAAGTGGACGCACCCACCCTTCGGCGCCGACATCCATGACGGCATCCTGTATGGCCGCGGCGCCGTCGACATGAAGGGCGCGATAGCAGCGTTCGTCGCAGCGACGCTCCGGCTCGTCGAGCGCCATGGCGGTGAGTTGCCGGGCGCGATCAGCTTCCTCATCACGGGCGATGAGGAAGGACCCTCCATCAACGGCACCATGAAGGTGCTCGACTGGATGCGCGAGAACGGCGAGGTGATGGATGCGTGCCTCGTCGGCGAGCCATCGAACCCGAGGACGCTCGGCGAGGAGATCAAGATCGGGCGTCGCGGTTCGCTCAATGCCGAGCTGGTGGTTGCCGGCAAGCAGGGCCATGCCGCCTATCCCGCGCTCGCGGAGAACCCGGTCCCTAAGCTCGCGCGGCTGATCGACCGCCTGTCCTCGACGCCGCTCGACCAGGGCAATGCGGACTTCGAGCCCTCGAGCCTTCAGGTGACGGTCGTGACGGTGCCGAATACGGCGACGAACGTCATTCCCAATGAGGCGCGCGCCAAGTTCAACATACGCTACAATAATCTCTGGACGCGGCCGAAGGCCGAAGCCTGGGTGCGGGAGCAGTGCACAGTGGCGGCAGCCGAGGTTTCGGCGCGCTGGGAGGTGAGCTTCTCGGGCACCGGCGACGTGTTTCTCACCAAGCCGGGGCCACTCGTCGAGACGCTCAATGGCGCCGTTGCGGAGATCACGGGCCGCAAGCCGGCGCTTACCACGAACGGCGGTACATCCGATGCCCGCTTCATTCAGGCGTATTGCCCCGTCATCGAGTTCGGACTGACTAATGCGCTTGCCCATCACGTGGACGAGCGCGTCGCAGTGGCCGACCTGCAGGCCCTCGCGCGCATCTACGAGCGGTTCATCGAGCGCTACTTTGCCGTTGGATCATGACCTAAAGAGCGATCGTGCGCCATCATCCTGCCGTGAGGTGGTCGTCTCAATCCGGATTGACGGGAGTCTCCGATCTGGCATAGCTCAATCCTCACGAAGTTTTGCATGTTCAAGCACATAAGTCGTGCAACAGAAGGGTGGTGCACGCCGTTGGGCCGCTGTGGCGCACGGCGCGGCGCGCTCAGGGAGCACGGAGGCCGGAAGAATGGCTGAGGCCATGACGTGGTGCCGGATGCGCTGGCGGCCCCTTATGGCCGCCATGGCTCTGTTTGCTGGAGGATCGACCGGGGGTGCCGCGGCGGCGGAGGCCGAGGTCGTGCTCGTGCCCCACCGTGCGGTCTACGACATCGTGCTCCAGCGCGCGCAGGGTGGCTCGGGTATTGCCGACATGTCGGGCCGGATGGTCTACGAACTTACTGGCAATCCCTGCGTCGGCTACTCGCAGAACATGCGCTTCGTCACCAACGTAGTGAATCAGGAAGGCGTCACGAGCCTCACGGATCTGCGCACGACGAGCTGGGAGGACGCTGCTTCGCGCGCGTTCCGCTTCAATTCCAGCCAGTACAAGGACCGCAAGCTCACCGAGACGACAGTCGGTGACGCCTCGCGCGCGGACGGATCCGGCCGGCTCAAGGTCGCGCTGACGCGACCGACGCGCAAGCAGCTTGATCTCCAGCCACAGGCCATGTTCCCGATCCAGCATTCGCGTGAACTCGTCATTCGCGCGCAGCGCGGCGAGCGGCTCTTCACGGCCGACCTCTATGATGGCTCGGAGAAGGGCGACAAAGTCTACACGACCGTGTCCTTCCTCGGGAACAAGCGCGCGCCCGGCAATGTCGAAGGCCTCGATGAGGTCGAGTCCGCCAAACCGCTTCTGAGCGTGCCTTCCTGGCCGGTGTCCATCAGCTACTACGAGCCATCGACGAACCGCCAGGATGCTGTGCCGACCTACGAGCTTTCGTTCCTCTACTACGCCAACGGCGTCTCCCGTCGGCTGATGATCGACTACGGCTCCTTTGCCGTGCGCGGTGTGCTGAAGGAGATCGCCTTCCTCGATGGCGGCAAGTGCGAAGATGCGGCCAAGCCGCGCTGATCGGCTCCTCTCGAGCCGCCGATGGGTGCCACTACCGCCGGAACCTGCTCGTTTTTGATCCCAATTTTACTCAAGATGCAAAGTGCTCCCTGAGCATATCGTTTGCTTACAGAGGAAGATCGTCTTGGCTGAAATATCAGATCAATAAAGCGG
>CAUJKI010000649.1 GCA_963205015.1 Pseudomonadota bacterium | reverse complement strand
TGATTGCGGATGCCGCCTGAGGCGAGCTCGTAACCGTTGCATACGAGGTCATACTGATAGGCCTTGATCGCGAGATAGTCTTCGGTCGATTTCGCCGCATCGAGTGCCGCCGAGCCGCCCTGCGGCATCGAGAAGGGATTGTGCGAGAAGTCGATCTGCTTCTCGTCCTCGTTCCACTCGTAGAACGGAAAGTCGACGATCCAGCAGAAGGCGAACCGGTTCTCGTCGACGAGGTTCAGCTCGCGGCCGATCTGATCGCGGGCGAGACCCGCGAACTTGTAGAACCGGGCCGGGTCGCCGGCGGTGAAGAAGGCAGCGTCACCGGTCGCGAGGCCGAGCTGGCTCTGGATGGCGGCTGCCCGTTCGGCGCCGACATTCTTGGCGATCGGACCGGCGCCCGCCGCACCTTCCTCCTCGCGCCAGAAGATGTAGCCGAGGCCTGGCTGGCCTTCCTTCTGCGCCCAGGCATTCATGCGGTCGCAGAAGGCGCGCGATCCGCCGCCCTTGGCGGGCAGCGCCCACACGCGGACCTTGGGATCCTTCTCGATCATGCCCGCGAACACCTTGAAGCCCGAGCCACGGAAGTGCTCCGTCACGTCGGCCATCTCGATGGGGTTGCGCAGGTCGGGCTTGTCGCTGCCGTACTTGGCGATGGCGGTGTCGTACGGAATGCGCGGGAACGACGGCGTCACCGACCTGCCATCCGCGAACTCCTCGAACACGCCGCGGATGATCGGCTCCATGGTGCCGAGCACGTCGTCCTGCTCGACGAAGCTCATCTCCACATCGAGCTGGTAGAACTCGCCGGGGAGCCGGTCGGCGCGCGGGTCCTCGTCGCGGAAGCAGGGCGCGATCTGGAAGTAGCGGTCGAAGCCTGACATCATCAGGAGCTGCTTGTACTGCTGCGGTGCCTGGGGCAGCGCATAGAACTTTCCCGGATGCACGCGCGAGGGGACGAGGAAGTCGCGCGCCCCTTCGGGGCTCGAGGCGGTCAGGATCGGCGTCGAAAACTCGTTGAAGCCCGCGTCGTGCATGCGCTGGCGAATGGAGCGCGTGATGGCGAGCCGCTTCATGATGATGCCGTGCAGCGTCTCGCGACGCAGATCGAGGAAGCGGTAGGTGAGGCGCATGTCCTCGGGATACTCGGGCTCGCCGAACACGGGGACGGGGAGCTCCTTGGCCTCGGAGAGTACCTCGATCTCGGTCGCGTAGACCTCGACGGCGCCTGTCGCGAGCTCGGGGTTCAGCGTGCCCTCGGGCCGCGCGCGCACGCGCCCGTCAATGCGCGCGACCCACTCCGAGCGCAGGCGCTCGGCCGTCTTGAAGGCGGTGGTGTCGGGATCGACGACGATCTGGGTCAGGCCATAGTGGTCGCGCAGGTCGATGAACAGCAGCCCGCCGTGGTCGCGGACCCGGTGGACCCAGCCCGAAAGGCGCGCTTGCTCTCCGATGTCGCGCTCTCTCAGCGCGCCGCAGGTGTGCGAGCGGTAGCGGTGCGTGCTGGCGTCGGCCATGGCGGGGCTCCCTCACGCCTAAGGCGTGGTCCTTCAGCGGGACGCGCCAGCCGTTGTGCGGCGCATCAAATCGGTTCCAAATCGGGCGGGAACAGCGCACGCACGACCGGGCTTGTCAAGGTGGGCCGGCTCAGCGGCTCCGCCGTAGTCAGTCCAGGTAGCGGGAAGACACAACCCAGCCTGCAATCCAACCGAGGATCAGCGCTGCGAAGTTCGCCGTCATGGAGATCAGCTCGTGCATGTTGGCGCCGTCTTCCGGGCTCTCGAAAGTCATGTCCGAGACGAGCCACGTTGCCAGCGGACTGCTGAGGAACAGGATGGCGATGAGCGCGAACGCGATCGCTCCCATCATCGAGATCACGTATCGCATGGATGCTGCCATATCACGCTGGACGGCCCGCCCCAGGCGGGCGGCGATTCGTTGGCACTTCAGCCATCTATGTCAATGGATTGTCACACGTTGTCGAGGCCGTGTCGCTTGCGCGAGGCAGTGTGGCCCAATGGCCTTGAAGTTGGGCGGATGCCGTTGCAGCATCCCGCCGGCATAGGGGATTCGGGGGCGTGCCGAGGCTCGGCCTTGGGACCCTCGTGCCAGCGCCCGCGGCGCCGGCGAGCCGATGCGGCAGCATTCGGCGCACGTGGGGAGAGGAACCGCAATGGCGGGCACTGGCGAGCCAAGGCGGACGTTTGCCTTCACATTCGGGCTGGAACGGCTTGGTCTCGTCGCGCTCAGTGCGCCGTGGTTCACGTTCGGCCTGATCGTCATCATGACCGTGCTCGCGATCTTCGGCGTGATGCGGCTCAAGGTCGACGACAGCCTCTCCGAGCTTTTCCGCACGAACACGCCGGAGTTCCGCCAGTACGAGGAGATTGACCGCCGCTTTCCCTCGAGCGAGTACGACGTCCTCGTGGTGATCGAGGGGCCGGGGCTGCTGGAGCGCGACAAGCTCAAGGCCGTCCACGACACGATCGTCGATCTCCAGCTCGCCGACGGCGTCAACGGCCTCGTTTCGATGCTCTCGGCACGCGAGAAGCCGGATGCGAGCGGCTATGCCGCCCCTGTCGTTCCCGACGAGCTGCCGGAAGGCGCGGACTACGACGCCATGATTGCGCGGCTCAAGAGCAACGAGATCGTGACCGGCAAATTCCTTTCCAATGACGGCACGCTCGCACTGGCCGTCATTGCGCTCGACCGTGGCCTCGTCGAGGAGCGCGGTGCGAAAGCGGTGATCGGGGGCATTCTTCTTGACGCCGAGCGCGGGCTTCAGGGCACGGGCCTCAAGGTCCAGCTTACCGGCGCGCCGGTCATGCAGCTCGAGATCCGCAATGCCGTCGAGCGCGACCGCCTCGTCTACAACGGTCTCGGCTTCGTGCTCGGCACGCTCATCGCTTATCTTTTCTTCCGGCGGCTCTCGCTGACGCTGCTCGCTGTGATCGGCCCGGCCATCGCGATCCTGTGGACGCTCGGCGCCGTGGGCAGCCTCGATGTCCGCCTGAACCTCTTCATCAATGTCATCACGCCGCTGATCCTCGTCTCCGGCTTCTCCGACAGCATGCATCTCGTGTTCGCCATTCGTCGCGACATCATGGCGGGCGTCGACCGGCTGACGGCCGCGCGCGAGGCCGTGCTGGATGTCGCGCCGGCCTGCCTGCTCACGGCGATGAACGCGGTGCTTGCGCTGCTCTCGTTCTCGTTTGCCGAGTCGGCGTTGATCCGCACCTTTGGCATGGTCGCGATCATGGCCGTCGCCATTTCCTACATCGCCGTCGCCGTCGTCGTGCCGACGCTCGCCGCGCTCCTCATTCCGCGCGAGAAGGCGCCGGTCGCGGATGTCGAGCCGAACCGGGACGGTGGTTTCGGGGTGCTCGGCGCCGTCACCGAATGGATCGTCCGGCGTGTCATTGCAGCACCCCTGGCCTTCAGCCTCGCCGGTCTCGCAGCCGTCGTGCTGACGGGCCTCGCCTACGTGCAACTCGTGCCGCAGTACCGCCTTGCCGATCAGGTGCCGGACAAGGAGCACGCGCTCGCCGCCACGGAGCGCCTGGACATGAAGCTCACGGGCGCAAACCCCGTCCACGTGATGATCCGGTGGACAGGCGGGCAGTCGCTCTTCGATGAAGGGACGCTCGCCACGATCGCCGCCGCTCATACCGTCCTCGAGAAGGAGGCCGGGCTTGGCAACGTCTGGTCCGTGGAAAGTCTCAGGCGCTGGCTGGCAGAAGCCGGCGACAACAGCATCGAGACGGTCAAGATGTACATTGGCCTTCTGCCGGAGCATCTCGTCCAGCGCTTCATCAGCAAGGACCAGGACGCCGTGCTTGTCACGGGGCGGCTCCCGGACATCGACGCGAGCCAGATTCTGCCGGTCATAGAGAAGATCGACAAGGCGCTCGGCCCCGTGCGCGCCGCGCACCCCGGCTACGAAATCTCCGTCACGGGCCTACCGGCGATCGCGGCGCGCAATTCGGCGCGTCTCATCGGTGAGCTCAATTGGGGCCTGATCGGCGACATGTTCGTGATCTTCATCTTCCTCGGGATTGCACTGCGATCGGTCCTCTCGGGCGTGACGAGCGTCCTGCCGTCGCTCTTCCCGATCTTCGCCACGGGGACCGTGCTGTGGTTCGGCGGCGAAGGGCTCCAGTTTGCCTCGATCGTTGCGATCACGGTGGCCTTCGCGCTGGCGATCGACAGCACCATTCACTTTCTGAACCGCTTCCAGCTCGAGGAGAGCCGCCCGGGCACGCGCGACGTCGACGATGCCCTCGTGCGTACCATGCATCACATTGGCCCGGTGATCGTGCTGACGACGGTCGTGCTCGCGCTCGGGCTCGGCGTCACGATCCTCTCGCATCTGCCGTCGCTCAGGTTGTTCGGAAGACTGGCCGGCATCTGCCTTTTTGCCTCATTGATCGGCCAGCTCGTCATTCTGCCGGCGACCGTGGCCCTCTACCGCCGCATCTGGCCGCGACGTGCGTTCGTGACCGCTGCGTGACCGAAGCGCGGTTCTGCTGTTAAGGTCCTCTGGCCCTCTCCGCGTTTTCAGCAGGTTCTGAAACGATCAACGTCGGAACCAACCGATGCCCCGAGCCCCGAATGCCGTCGACTTCTGGCGTGGCTTTGCTCTCGTCTCGATCTTCATCAATCACGTTCCCGGCATTTTCTACGACCAGTTCACCCATCGCGCAGTGTCGATATCGGACTCGGCCGAGCTGTTCGTCTTTCTCGCGGGATGGTCGATGCACTACGTCATCGGCAATCCGACGCGTCCGACGCCTATGCATCACGTCGTGTTCCGGCTTGGCGGTCGCGCGGTGGCCCTCTATGCCGCGCACATGATGATCGTGATGCTGGCCATCGCCATTCTGGCGAGCACGGCGCGCCTCCTCGACAACCCGCTGCTGCTCGAATGGCACAACGCGGCGGCCGTCTTCTACCGTCCGATCGAAACGCACATCGGCATCGCGCTGCTCTCGCATCAGCTAGGCTACTTCGACATCCTGCCGCTCTACGTGGCGCTGATGCTGGTTGCGCCGTTGCTTGCCATCATCGACCGCGCGGTGCCGAAGCTTTTGCTGCCGGCCTCCTTCGCTCTCTACCTCGCCTCGCTGGTGGTGCCCCTGACCATCCCGGCATGGCCGGTCGAAGGGCAATGGTTCTTCAACCCGCTGAGCTGGCAGTTCATCTTCGTGCTGGGGCTGGTCCTCGGGCGCGACTGGGGAATCGGGAGGTGGGTGCGCCAGCATATTGCCCTGATCCGGTGGGCGGCGCTGCCGATCGTCATCGTCGGGATGATCTTTGTTCTGACGGGTGGCACCTGGATAGATCCGACCGAGGTTCCCGAACCGAAGTTGCTGTTCATCAACGGCAAGACTTTTGCAACCCCCATCAGGGTTATTCAGTTCCTGGCACTAGTCGCGGTGATGTCAATCGTCTATCCGTATATTGCTCGGGCGATACCGACTGTTGTCGGAATTCTTGCAATGCTTGGCCGAAACTCGCTCGAGGTTTTTTGTGCGGCATCGATCCTCAGTCTGGTTGGCCAGATTATGCGATATGCGTTGCCGGACGGCGTATGGCTCGACACCCTCCTGGTCACAGGCGGCGTGTCTCTCATGGGAATGGTGGCATGGCTGAGCGAGTGGCGCGCGCGGGCCGGAACTCCAGTTTGATGTGGCTGCTGCTCCTGTCGACCCTTGTAGCGGGGCTGCCGGCCTATGCCTCCGGCGAGAAGGGCACGCCGCCTCCGCCCGCCCTGGCGCAGGCGGTGCCGGCTGAGCAGAAGCAGGAGGGAAACCTGCCTCCGGTGACGCGCGACTGCCAGGTGGGCTCGACCGAGGTTGTCACCCAGTCACCTTTGCCCAACGTGATGAGAGCGCTGCGCGAGCGCCAGAAGATCGTGATCCTTGCCATTGGCGCGTCGCCGATTGTGCGTCGCGACTCCAACGCCGGCGGCTACTACGATCTCGTCGAGCAGTTTCTCGAGCAGACCTTCAAGGGCCTCGAGGTCGAGATCGTTCATCGCGGGGTTTCGGGCGAGCTCGCGCGGGATGCGGGCGCGCGTATCAAGATGGAAGTGGCGCTCGTCAAGCCCGATCTCGTGCTGTGGCAGGTCGGCACGGCCGATGCCCTCGCGCGGCTGTCGATCGAGGACTTCGAGCGCTCTCTCGGCAAGACGCTCGTCTGGCTGAAGGCGCACGACGTCGACGTGGCTCTGATCGGTCTCCACTACATCAAGGCCCTGACCAAGGACGCGCACTATCAGGCGGTTCGCAAGTCGCTCAAGAAAGTTGCGACCGAGCTCGGCGTGATGCGGGTTGGGCGCTACGAGGCCATGGAGACGATCTCACGCCTGCGCGGCGAGCAGGGGGCACCGCCGAGCCGCTCGCGTATGACGGAAGCGGCCTATGAATGCAGCGCCGAATATCTGGCGCGCGCCATTGCCACCGGTCTGTTCCACAAGGACATCCCCAAACCGGCGGACAAGCCCGCCACCAAGTGACATCCGGAAGCCGTGCGGCCGGTGAGGCAGCATTCCGCGCCCTATACCCGCACGATTGAGATGACCGCGGCGGCCGAGGTCGCTATGGTCGCGGCCTCTGGATAGCGGGTGGGCGGCGATGCACGCCCGGTGCGCCCGAGGGAAGGGTCATGACACAGCACTTCGCCTCCGACAACAATGCCGGCATCTGTCCCGAGGCCATGGCGGCACTCAAGCGGGCCAATGCGACGGGACACGAGCTTTCCTATGGCGAGGACCGCTGGACGGCGGCGGTCTGCGATGGGCTGAGGGCTCTCTTCCAGACCGACTGCGAGGTCTATTTCGTCTTCAACGGCACCGCGGCGAACTCGGTGGCGCTCTCGGCGATGTGCCAGCCCTTCCATGCCGTCATCTGCCATGAGCTGAGCCACATCGAGACGGACGAGTGCGGTGCGCCGGAGTTCTTCTCTGCCGGGTCGAAGCTGCTCTCGGTCGAGGGGCCGCTCGGCAAGCTCACGCCCGATATCATCGAATACACCGCGACCAAGCGCTCGGACATGCACTTCCCGAAGCCCAAGGCGGTCTCGCTCACACAGTCGACGGAGGTCGGCACGGTCTATACCGTCGAGGAGCTGCGCGCGATCGCGGCGATCGCCAAGCGGCGCGGGCTCAACATCCACATGGATGGCGCGCGCTTCGCGAATGCCGTCGCGACGCTCGGCTGCCATCCTTCCGAGATTACGTGGCGCGCCGGGATCGACGTACTCTGCTTCGGCGGCACCAAGAACGGGCTTCCCGTCGGCGAGGCGGTGATCTTCTTCAAGAAGGAGCTGGCGGAGGACTTCGCCTGGCGCGTCAAGCAGGCGGGCCAGCTCGCCTCGAAGATGCGCTTCGTCTCGGCGCCCTGGCTCGGGCTTCTCGAGAATGACGTATGGCTACGCAATGCGCGCCATGCCAATGCCATGGCGAAACGGCTTGCCGAGCACATCGGTACGCTCGACGGAGTCAAACTCATGTTCCCCGTGGAGTCGAATGCCGTCTTCGCCGAGATCCCGCCGGCGGCGCAGGCCAAGCTGCGCGAGAAAGGCTGGCGCTTCTATACGTTCATCGGGGCCGGCGGTTGCCGCCTGATGTGCGCATGGGATACCTCGCCCGATACGGTCGACCGCTTCGCCGCCGATCTCGCGAAGGCCCTGCACGGCCTGGCGCCTGTGCGCGAAGGCGCCGGCGAAGCGCGCGGTCGCGGTCGGCGTTGAGCGCCCGGTCCGCAAGGAAAGCATACGAGTGATGAAAGGCAGGATCGCAGGGCCCGAGATCGAGCGCCTGATACAGCTCCTGGCGCGCCTGCCCGGACTCGGCTCGCGCTCGGCGCGCAAGGCTGCGCTCGCGCTTCTCAAGCGGCGCCATGAGCTGCTCGAACCGCTGGCCGCCGCCATGCAGGAAGCGGCGCGCAACCTTGTCGCCTGCGAAGTCTGCGCCAATCTCGATACAGTCTCGCCATGCACCATCTGCAGCGATCCGCGGCGCGATCGCGCGCTGATCGTCGTCGTGGAGGAGATCGGCGATCTCTGGGCGCTCGAGCGCGCCGGCGTCGTCAACGGCCTCTATCACGTGCTCGGCGGTCACTTGTCACCGCTCGACGGTATTGGTCCCGATCAACTCAATATCGCGCGCCTCGTCGAGCGCGCGCATGCTGGCGAGGTTCGCGAGGTTCTGCTCGCGCTCAACGCCACGGTTGAAGGACAATCGACGGCGCATTACGTGCGCGAGCAGCTCGCCGATGCCGATGTGAAGGTGTCGGGTCTCCAGCATGGGGTCCCTGTGGGAGGCGAGCTCGACTATCTCGACGAAGGCACCCTTGCCGCCGCGATCCGCGCGCGGCGCACTCTCTAGGGGATAGTACCCGAATGGCGAACGAACGCGGCGCCCGTTTCGTAACGGGCTCCATCCCCGCACACGTTCTGCGCATGACCGGCGCCGCCGCGTTCGGGCTGATGGCGATCTTCGTCGGAGAGCTCGCCAACGTCCTTTTCCTCAGCAGGCTCGGCGACGTCGAGATCATTGCCGCGGTCGGCTATGCCTCGACGATCCTCTTCCTGCTGCTCTCGGTGGGTATTGGGACGGCCATTGCGGCGAGCGCTCTCATCGCACCGGCGATAGGCGCCGGGGATCTCGTCCGCGCGAGGAGCCTCAGTGCCAGCACGCACGTCTTCTCGGTGCTTTTTGCCGCTGTCGCGGGGGCCGTGGTGTGGATCTACGTGCCAGAGCTGATCAGGCTCATCGGCGCGGAAGGGCGCACGCACGCGCTCGCCACCGGTTACCTGCGCATTCTCATCCCGTTCATGACACTGATGTCGCTCGGCATGTGCGCCTCGGCGGTGCTCCGCGCACACGGGGATGCGCGCCGCTCGATGAATGTCACGCTGGTCGGTGCTTTTGTGAACGTCGCGCTCGATCCGCTTTTCATCTTCACGTTCGGTCTCGGGATCAACGGCGCAGCCTGGGCCACGAACATCTCCCGCATCGCGGTTGCCGGCTCCGGCATGTACTGGCTCGTCCGCGAGCACGATCTTCTCGAGCGCCCGCGTCTCAGGGCCGTACTGGAAGATGCGCGCACGATCCTGCGCTTTGCCGTCCCGGCGACGGTCACCAACCTCGCAACGCCGATCGCGAACGCTTACGTCACGTACGCCATCGCGAGCCACGGCACGGCCGCTGTCGCCGCGTGGGCGCTGATCGGGCGCGTCTCGCCGGTAGCCTTCGGCTCGATCTTCGCGCTGTCGGGGGCCGTCGGGCCGGTGCTCGGGCAGAATCTCGGCGCGCGCCAGTGGGCACGCGTGCGCGAAGCCTTCGATGTTTCGGTGCTGGCCGCGCTCGGCTTTACGGCGGTCGCCTGGGTTGTCCTCGCGCTCGCGGTCGATCCGCTCATCGCACTTTTTCGCGCCACCGGCGAGACGGCGGACATTCTTCGCACGTACTGCATCTATATCTCGCCGATGTTCGCCTTCCTCGGCATTCTCTTCGTCGCCAACGCCGCGCTCAATGCGCTCGGTCATCCCCACTGGCCGACCGTGCTCAATTGGGGGCGCGCCACGCTCGGCACGGTGCCCATCGTTACGATCGGCGGGATGTTTTGGGGGCCGACCGGTGTGATTGCCGCCAATCTTGCGGGCGCTAGTGTCTTCGCCTTCCTCGGCGCCTGGCTCTGCCG
This sequence comes from Pseudomonadota bacterium, assembly GCA_963205015.1. Classification (GTDB taxonomy): domain Bacteria; phylum Pseudomonadota; class Alphaproteobacteria; order Rhizobiales; family Hyphomicrobiaceae. Next base: position 965 of record CAUJKI010000649.1, on the reverse strand, counting down.
GCGGCTCATTGCCGGGAAGTCGCAGACCGTGCCGGATTGATCATGCAGCGCTAACGCTCGCCGGTATCCTCTTTCACGGGCATCGCCGCGCCGGTCAGGTCGTGGCTGTGGTCGTGCTGGTGCTGATAGAGCGCGAAGGAGCGTGCAGCCTCGGCGCCGAAGAGGCGTACGTACTCGGGATGCTGGGCGACGGCCTTGGGCTGACCCGAGCAGCAGATGTGGCGATTGACGCAGATCACGCGGTCGCTCTGCGCCATCACGACGTGCAGGTCGTGGCTCACGAGCAGGATGCCGACGCCGCGCGCATCGCGGATGCGCCCGATGAGGTCGTACAACTCCGCTTCGCCCGTGTAGTCGACGCCGCGCACCGGCTCGTCGAGCACGAGCAGGTTGGGCCGCCTGAGCAGCGCGCGTGCAAGCACCACGCGCTGCAATTCGCCGCCCGAAAGCTCGGAGAGCTGCTGTCCGATGACGCGCGCCGCACCGACCTCGAGGAGCGCTGCCTCGGCCTCGGCGGGCGTGTGCCGGCTGCCGAGCGCGAGAAAGCGCGCGACCGTCATGGGGATCGCGGGATCGCGATCGAAGCGCTGGGGCGCATAACCGACCGAAAGGCCCGCTCGCCGGGTGACGGTGCCGCGGTCGGGTCGCTCGAGGCCGAGGAGAATGCGCACAAGCGTCGTCTTGCCGGCGCCGTTCGGGCCGATCAGCGTGACGATTTCGCCCGGTGCCAGATCAAGGTCGATGCCTTCGAGGATCGTGCGGCCGGCGCGGGCGAAATGCACGTCGCGGGCGCCGAGCAGCACATCGGTCCGCCCGGGCAGCGTGCCTGCGTGCGCATGATGATGGTGCGCATGGCCATGATGGTGGTCATGATCATGATGGTGGTGCCTGTGGCCGTCATCTTGGCCATGCGCGCCGTGGGCGTGCGTGTGCGTGCTCATGCGGGCGCCGATGCGCAGCTTGCA
>CAUJKI010000648.1 GCA_963205015.1 Pseudomonadota bacterium | reverse complement strand
AAGTCCAACCCGCGCTTCAAGGCCCGCCAGGGCTGATTGGGCTTCTATTCCCCTCTCCCCGCCCTTGCGGGGAGAGGGTTAGGGTGAGGGGCGGCGGCTCACGCCGACGTCTGTGCAAGCGACCGCCCCTCATCCCGACCTTCTCCCCTTAAGCACGGGGAGAAGGGGACGTGGCGGCGCTCCCGCGCGAGAGTGCGCCCAAGTATGCAGCCGCGCTCGCGCCGACGCGCGATCTGAAGGAGGCCCAGGCATTGTACCTCGACCCGGCGCCGGCGAACTTCGACCCACCGGCTGGTGGATGCGATTGCCACACGCACGTCTTCGGTCCGTTCGAGCGGTACCCACTGGCCCGCGAGCGGAGCTACACCCCGCCGCCGGCGCCGGTCGAGGATCTGATCGCGCGGCTCGATCGCACGTGCATGGCGCGAGCCGTCATCGTGCAGCCGAGCGCCTACGGCGCGGATAACCGCCGCACGCTCGATGCGGTGGCAGCCTACCCTGAGCGCTTGCGCGCCGTCGTCGTCATCGATGGCACGGAGAGCGAGGAGACGCTGGCCCGGATGCACGAGAAGGGGGCTCGCGGCGTGCGCCTCAATCTGATCAGCGCGGGCGGCCCGCGCGGGATGACGGTTGCGGAGCTGCTGAGGCGCGTCGCTGCCCGCATCCGGCCGCTCGGCTGGCACATTCAGATCTACACCGACCTCAACGTGATCGCGGAGAACGCGACGACGCTCGAGGGCCTCGGCCTCGACATCGTGCTCGACCACATGGCTAAGGTGGATGCAACCCAAGGCGAGGCGCATCCGCAGTTCCCGGTTCTCCAGCGGCTGCTCGAAGCCGGGCGCGTCTGGATCAAGCTCTCCGGGACATATCGCGTATCGCCCGAGGTCTACGGCAATCCGGCCGTGACATCGCTCGCGCGGGCGCTGATCGCGCTCAATCCCGAGCGCATGGTGTGGGGCACGGACTGGCCGCATCTCGCGAACCACAACCGCGTCGCCTCCGCCGAGCCGCCGACGATCGACTACCACACGATCGACTATGGCCGCCTGCTGAGCCTTGTTCCCGAGTGGACCGAGGACGAGAAGTTGACGGCGCAGATCCTGTCGCGCAATCCGGCGCGGCTCTACGATTTTCCGCCCACGTGAGACCTGCACTATGCCTGAAGCCCTCAAGCGACCTGAGTGGCCGCGCCCTGCGGCGAGCGCCATCATCTTCCGCGCCTCAAGCGTGCTGATCGTCGAGCGGGGGAAGGGGGCCTTGCCCGGCACCTGGAGCCTCCCCGGGGGGCACATCGAGCCGGGCGAGAAGGCACGCGATGCCGCTGCCCGCGAAGTGCACGAGGAGACGGGACTCACGGTGACGCTCGAAGGGCTGGTCGATGTTCACGACGGCATCTTCCGGGACGGCGAGGGAGTGCTGCGCGCGCACTACGTGCTGGCGGTCTTCTGGGGGCGGTGCGACGAGGGGACGCCAATCGCGGCAACGGACGCGCGGGACGCGCGCTTCGTGCCCGTGGCGGAGATCGACAGCTACCGCATGACGCCGGGCGCGCAGGCGATCATCCGGCGGGCGTACGAGCGAAATCTGGAATCGCCGCAGTAGGGCGTCCGAAGGCCTGGCGGCAGGGCGTCCGAAGGTCTACTGCGCATAGTCCAATCATTCGCATAATATATATTATGGAATGTAATTGGCCCGAAGGAGACGCAACCCATAGCCTAGGCGGTAGGAAAAATTCGAGCTGCGGCCGACGATACGGCCCTCTGACAGTCGTGGGCAACCGGGCGACCACCCATCGCGGCGGCGTTGCCAGGGCCGCTCCCCGACCGTATGTCTCGTCCATGACCAGCGAGGCCGAGCCCATTCCCGCCGCCGTCAATGCCACCCCCGCCGCCGACGTGGACGCGCTCGTCGCCCGAATGCGCGCCGGCGAGCGCCGCGCCATTGCCGAGGCCGCGACCGAATGCGAGCGCGCCGGCGTCCGGCCGAGCGCGCGCCTCGCCGCCCTCATGCGCGCCATGCGCCCACACCTCGGCCGCGCGCAGCTCATCGGCATCACGGGACCACCGGGCGCCGGCAAATCGACGCTCGTCAACGCGCTGATTGCTCACCTGCGTAGCCTCGGCCTCTCGGTGGGCGTGATCGCCGTCGATCCTTCGAGCCCCGTTTCCGGCGGCGCCATCCTCGGCGATCGCGTCCGCATGACGGCCGCTCTCGACGACGACAGCGTGTTCGTGCGCTCGGTCGCGAGCCGGGGCGCGCTTGGCGGGCTGTCGCCTGCGGCCGTTCGTGTTGTGGATGCGCTCGATGCTGCAGGCTTCGACGTGATCCTCATCGAGACCGTCGGCACCGGCCAGAGCGAGATCGACATCGCCGAGGTCGCCGACGTACGCATCGTCGTCAACGCTCCAGGCCTCGGCGACGACATCCAGGCGATGAAGTCCGGTCTCCTGGAGATCGCCGACATCCTGATCGTCAACAAGGGCGATCGCCCGGACGCGGACGCGACGCTGGCACAACTCAGGAGCGCGGCCGCCATTCGCGCCTCGCGAGTCCCCGTCCTCAAATGCACCGCCACCACCGGCGATGGCATCAAGGCGCTATGGGACGCCGCCGCCCCGCTTGCCGAGGCCGCGCTGAAGGAAGCACCTGAGCTCCGCCGCCGTCGCCGGGCCCGCACGCTCATTGCGCGCGCGGCTGCCGAGATGCTTGCGCGACGCGTGCGCTCGGGCGAGATCGACCGGCTCGGCCCTCTCGCCGACGATCTCCTCGAAGGCCGCCTCAGTCTCGACGAGGCTGCGCAGCGCCTGCTGGAGGGAACATAAAGCGCTGCATCAGGTTTTGCTCATGAGGGACGAACCTGGAGGACATCCCCATGGCCAGTAGCGACTATGACCGGCCCATGTCCGAGCAGCCCGTCGATTCCACGGCACCCCCGCACGTCGGGACGAACCGCACGACATGGACTGGCCCGCTCGGGATCGTGCTGGCGATCATTTTCATCGTTCTGCTGCTGATGGCGCTTTTGGGTTAGAGGCTAGTCGCCCATCCAGGCATCGGCGACGCCACTTATGAGGTTGTCGCCGTAGAGCGAGGCTTCGCGAAGGCCCCTGTCGGGTATGGCGGGTTGCAGTTGCTCCCGCCAGCCCGCTTCAACGCGAGCCTGCGCGCGCCGCAGGTCCTCGGCGACCTCGATGCTGATGGCCTCGAACTGCAGCTTCGCGCCCGGCCCGATGCGGCCCAGTGCCGGCAGGTCGACGCTCGCGACGGTCGCGATCTTCGGATAGCCGCCCGTCGTCTGGCGATCGGCGAGCAGGATGATCGGCTGGCCATCTCCTGGCACCTGGATCGAGCCGGCAGCGATCCCGTCCGAGACGATGTTGAAGCCCTTGGCGTGCGCGAGCGGAGGCCCTGCCAGCCGGATGCCCATGCGGTCGGCGGCACGCGTGACCTCATAGGAGGCCGAAAGCAACGTCGCCAGCGCTTCGGGTGTGAAATAGTCGTCCTGCGGCCCAAGCACGAGGCGGATGCGCGGCGGCACGGCGAGGTCGAGATCAGGAAGCTTGAGCTCGGGCCGTTCCTCGGCCTCCTCGCGGGCGAGCGGCAGCAGATCGCCGTCCGCCAGAACGCGCCCCTCGAAGCCTCCGATCTGGGCGCGCGTCAGCGTTGAGAAGCTGCCCATGACAGGTGCAAGCTTGAAGCCGCCTTCGACGGCCAGCACGCAGGATATGGCATTGCGCCCCACCACGGCCCGGATGCGCGCCCCACGCATGAGGCGGACGCTTTCGGCAGACGGCACCTGACGCGTC
>CAUJKI010000647.1 GCA_963205015.1 Pseudomonadota bacterium | reverse complement strand
GCCCGGCGCGCTTCGTCCATCCGGTCTTGACCCCGCGCGCGCCGTCGACGCGGCCGATCAGCGCGTTCGTGTTCTCGAAGCGGAAGGTCCGGCCGTCGGAAGCCTTCGCGCTTCCGCGTTCGCGCCGCACGATCGCGGCGATGCGCGGCGCCGCCATCGCCGCGTCCGCGAGCGCCGCGAGGTCGCGGACCGACGCCAGATGTCCAGGGGCGTCGAGCCCGCAGGCGTTGACGAAATGCGTGGCGGCGAGCCCCATCGCGGCGGCGCGCGCGTTCATGCGCTCGACGAACGCCGCTTCGCTGCCGGCGACGCGCTCGGCGAGCGCGACGCAGGCATCGTTCGCGGAGCGCAGCAGCGCCGCGGCGAGCAGGTCTTCGGCGGAAAACGTCGTGCCGGCACGAAGCCCCAGCTTCGCGCCGGCCGCCGCGGCGGCCCGCTTGCCCACCTTCACGTCGTCGCCGGGCGCGAGCGCCTCGACGGCGAGGAGCGCCGTCATGAGCTTCGTGAGGCTCGCCGGCGGCAGGCGCGCGTCCGCGTTCGCCGACCAGCGCGGCGTGCCGTCGATGCGGACGAGGTAGGCCGAGGCGACCCCCGGCCAGCGATCGCCGTCGGTGGCGCTCGCGGGCGCCGCGCCGCCGAGCGTAAGCGCCGCAGCGACGAGCAGCGCGGCGCGGATCATCCCGGCGGGATCAGAACGGCAGCACCTTGCGGAGCGCGTCCATGCCCTGCTTCACCGCATCGGGCTTCTGCTCCGGCGGCGGTTGCTGCGCGTCGGCGGAGGGCTCCGTGCCCCTCGAAGGCACGCCCTGCCCCGACGCCGCGCCCGCGCCGCCGCGCGTGAGCGCCGCGTAGCGGTTGCACACCGGAGCGAGCGAACGGTCCATCGTGTAGTAGCTCCGCCCCTTGCACTGCGTGTCGCCGACCGAGCGCACCTCGCCATCGCAGGCGCCGCCGCCGACGAACGACCAGTCGCGCGTCGACACGGCCTTGCCGCAGGCGCTCCTCGTCGTCGCGTCGAAGTCCTGTCCGCAGGCGGCGAACGCGTCCTTGAACGATGCCCCCTGCGACTTCGCGACCGCGGCGCGGTAGCCCGCCGGCTCGCGCATGCCGGGCGCGATGCTGCGGACCCGATCGCAGAACTGCTTCTGCTGCGACTCGCAGACGGCGCCCTTGCCGAAGAAGTACGCGGTGACGAGTCGATCCAGGCCCTCGGAGCAGACCTTCGCGATCTGCGCGTCGCTCTTCGCCTTGACGTCCGCCATGACCTGCTGCGACTGGTCGGTGCAGGCGCCGACCTTGCGGCCCGAGAACACCTGCGTCATCTCCATGTCGTTGCCCTTGCGCTTGCCCTTCATGTGCATCGTGCCGTCGTAGGCGCCCGGCCTCGAGGTGATCTCGCCGCGGATCGTCATCGGCTCCTTGCCGGCGCAGTCCATCGTGAACGTCGTCTTGTTGCCCACCGTCTTCGAATCGACGAGCCGGCATTCGTCGTTGGCCGGGATCGCGTCCTCGGCCTTGCGGTCCTTCTTGAGGCAGATCTGGCTCGTCTGCGCAGGCATCGCCATCGGCATGCCCGGCATCTCCATCTTCATCGTCGTGTCCCACAGCTCGTCGGGGCCGGAGCCGGCCTTGAACGTGCGCGTGGGCATCTGCGCCCATGCGGTGGCGGCGAAGACGAGCGACAGCGTCCCCGTGGTGAGCACGGTGGACAGGCGGCGAACGGTGGTGCGGGGGAACGGCATGTCGATGACCTTTTGGACGGGCGTGGGCGCCCAAGTTTGAACTCCGCGGCGGCTTACTCCGGCTTCGGTACCTTGAACATTTCCAACCTCCATTTCGCCGATCCTATCCAAAGTCCCTTGGAAGACGAAATGCGGGGGGAAGCTCAAATCGACGCGACCCCTTGCGCGGATCGCAAGGGGTCGAGATTAACCAGTCGGCTTCGTGGCGTGCTACGGCGGCCAGCAATTCGCTCTGACGAGATTCCAGAATCTTCTCACAGGGCTTGCAAATATCGTCAAATATGAGTAAATTCTCGTATCTCCTCGATGGGCGAGGAGATCAGAGGAATCTTCGCAATGCAGCGCAAGCTTCACCCAAAAGACATTCTCGACGCTCTCAAGGCTTTGCAGGCAGAAGGCCTCGAGGGGGCCTCGTCGTCGGAAATCCACGCCCGCGTGGGCGGCAGCTACGCGACCGTCGGTCGCCTGCTGGACAAGCTCGTCCAAGAGAACGCGCTTGTCCGCAAGGGCAAGGCGCGTGCCACCCGATACTTCTCGGCTCCGGTCGCTGAGTACATGGCCGAAGCCGTGCGTGCGACTGACCGCGTGACCGCCACCGTCTCGCCCGGATGGTCCGCGCAGGCCCGCGCTGTCCTCGACAAGCTGAACCGACCACTAGGCGTTCGTCAACCCGTCACCTATCAGCGGCGATTTGTCGATGACTATGCTCCGAATGAATCATTCCTGTTGCCGAGCGAGCTGGCAGAGACGCTCGCGCAGGAAGGCCGGATGGCGGGCCGGCAACCAGCGGGCACCTATGCGCGCAAGGTGCTGGAACAGCTTCTGATCGATCTTTCCTGGTCGTCTTCGCGCCTGGAGGGCAACACCTACAGCCTGCTGGCGACAGAAGAATTGTTCAAGAGCGGTGCTCCGCCTACCGATCTGGAAGGCGTCATGCTCCTCAACCACAAGCGCGCCATCGAGTTCCTCGTTGACGCCGTACCGAGCTATGGCCTCACCGACAGCGTCATTCGCAATCTGCACGCGCTGCTCATGCAAGACCTGCTGGCCGACTCAGCCGGGCTGGGCGCGATTCGGACGAAGGTCGTCAATATCTCCGATACGACCTACGTCCCGTCGCAGGTGCCTCAGCTCCTCGAGGAGATGATCTCGCTCGTCATCGGCAAAACCCAGCACATCAAGAAACCGGAGGAGGCCGCGTTCAGTCTCAGCGTGAACCAGGCCTAGCTGCAACCCTTCGAGGATGGCAACAAGCGCACCAGCCGACTGGCCGCCAATATTCCGCTGATGCTTTACAACTGCGCGCCGCTTTCCTTCCTCGATGTCGATCCTCGGGATTATGCAAAGGCCATGCTGGGCATCTATGAACTGCTCGATGTCACGATCGCCGTCGAGCTGTTCGCATGGACGTATCGACGCTCGATCCGGAAGTATCAGGTGATCCTGGAGTCGATGGGGTCACCCGACGCCTTCCGCGTGCGGCATCGCGAACACTTGAGTGAAGCCGTGCAGCGCGTCGTCCGAGAGGGACAGGCACTTCAGCAGGCCATCTCTGATAGTGGCGTGCCAGAAGAAGAAGTGGCCGCGTTCAGGGAAATGCTTGAGGCCGAACTCAATGCACTCACAGCGTATAACTGCGCGCGGTATCGGATTACCCTCGGAGAAGTTCAAGCTTGGATTGAGCGCGGGAGGCCTCGATGAGCTGGGTGTTTGCGAGCAGGAAGACGTCGGACTTCGCGTTGGAGTTCGTCGTGGTAGACCACGACCGGGCACACTCCGCAACTGTCCATCGCCTGGAATGCGATTCTCAGGCGCGATCCGCGCGCCCGGACATCGAACCGTCGGCGCTCGCGAACCGCAGGATCGCCTCGATCTGCGCCTCGAAGTCCTGGAACGCATGGTCGCCGCCGCCCTGCACGAACTGGAACGCGCCGGCGTAGCGCGAGACCGCCACGCGCCAGTCGAGCACCTCGTCGCCGCTCTGCACCAGCAGGAAGTAACGTTCGGGCCGCGTGATCGCGCGAACGTCGAGCGCGCGCAGCTCGTCGAAGTGCCGGTCGGTCACCTCGAACGCCTCGCCGGTGTACAGGTTCGTCTGCACTCCGCGGTAG
>CAUJKI010000646.1 GCA_963205015.1 Pseudomonadota bacterium | reverse complement strand
GGTCGGCCCGACGCTATTGACGCGGATGTTGTGGCGGCCGAGCTCGACGGCGAGAAGCTGTGTCAAACGCGCGACGGCGGCCTTGCCGAGATTGTAAGCGGGGATCGGCAGAGGCTGGAGGGAGTTGATCGAGCCGATGGTGACGATGGCGCCGCGCTTCTCGGGAATCATGCGCCACGCGAAGGATCGGCAGGCATGGAGCGTGCCGTTATAGTTCACTTGCCACATGCGGTCGTGGGCGGCCATGTCCATATCGAGGACGGACTCGGTGTTGGGAATGAGGCCCGCGGACGTGACAAGCACGCGGGGTGCGCCCATGTCCTTCGCCACGGCTTCCGCGGCGGCTTCGACGGCCTCGGCATTGGCGACGTCGCAGCGCCAGGCGCGGGCACCGTTGCCGATGTCGCGGGCGACGGCCTCGGCCGCGTCCGTGTTCACGTCGAGGATGGCAATGCGGTAGCCGTCTTGCGCGAGCCGTCGCGCGGTTGCTTCGCCAATGCCGCTCGAGCCGCCCGTGATGACGGCGATGCCTGCCTCTCCGGTCATGTGGGTTCTCCCCCTTGTATGACGGCGCGCGGGGCCGCCGGCTTGTCCTTGGCGGGGAAGGTTATCTGAAGGCGGGTTTCACAACCAGGGCTTGAAATAGAGGCGTCGGCCTTGTTGCACCGCCCCGCGCCGGCGGGTATCAGTCACGCGCGACAGCAAGCCGGCCGGGGCGGCGGCAGGCTGCGCAGATCAGCGCCGGGCCGAGCATGGACAATTTGAAACTCATTGCCCTTGATGCCGATGACCTCAAGATCGTCTCGGCTCATCTGCAGGATGCCGTGCTGAAGGTCAGCGACATGGCCTTTGTGCCGCGCGAGGGCCGCTTTGCGGCGATCCTCAACCGCTTCGACTGGACTTCCGTGCCCCCGGACGGCAAGGCGAAGGCACCGACACGGCGCCGGACGGCGCTACGCTTTGAGCGCGTGCTTGGGGCGCAGGTGAGCGGCATCGATCTCAAGGCCGGGCAGGAGGTCCTGGAGCTGCTGGCGCTTCAATTCGAGCCGCAGGCAACCGAAGATCCGCAAGGACATCTGACGCTCGTGTTTGCCGGGGGTGGTGCCGTACGGCTGCACGTCGAGTGCATCGAGGGCGAGATGAAGGATCTTGGTCCCGCCTGGCAGGCGCGCGCCGTGCCGCGGCATCCGGATGATGAGAATGTCTAGTGCTTCGCTGTCCTGAATAAACGCCACAGACGCTCCAGAGTGCTTGGAATCCCCTCTCCCCGCACTTGCGGGGAGAGGGTTAGGGTGAGGGGCGGCGGCATACGCTAACGTCGTGCAGGTGGCCGCCCCTCATCCCGACCTTCTCCCCGTAAAGACGGGGAGAAGGGGATATAAGGGAACGACACATGCCAACGCGCCTTACGACATCCGATGCAGGCTTCGAGGCGGCATTCCGCCGCTTCCTCACGCAGAAGCGCGAGGTTTCTGAGGATGTGGACGCGCAGGTGCGATCCATCCTCGCCGATGTCCGCGCGCGGGGCGATGCGGCGCTCGTTGCGCTGACGCAGCGTTTCGACCGCTTCGATGCCGCCGCCAAGGGATTGCGCATCGACGCGGGCGAGATCGCGGCCGCCGTGGCCGCGGCTGATGCGGAGACGGTCGCTGCCCTGACGCTGGCGCGCGACCGCATTGTCGCCTACCACCAGCGCCAAGTGCCGCAGGATGACCGCTATCGCGATGCGCTGGGCGTCGAGCTCGGCGGGCGCTGGACGGCCGTCGAGGCCGTGGGTCTCTACGTGCCGGGCGGGACGGCTTCCTATCCGAGCTCGGTGCTTATGAATGCGGTGCCGGCGCGGGTTGCGGGGGTGCCGCGTATCGTCATGGCCGTGCCGGCGCCGGACGGCGTGCTCAACCCGTTGGTGCTGGTCGCTGCCCATCTCGCGGGCGTCGAGGAGATCTATCGCATTGGCGGCGCACAGGCCGTGGCCGCGCTTGCCTATGGCACGGAGATGATCGCGCCGGTCGCCAAGATCGTCGGACCCGGCAATGCCTATGTGGCTGCCGCCAAGCGGCAGGTATTCGGCACAGTCGGTATCGACTCAATTGCCGGGCCGTCCGAGGTGCTCGTCATTGCCGACCGCGACAATGATCCCGAGTGGATTGCGGCCGACCTCCTCGCGCAGGCCGAGCACGACACGGCGGCGCAGTCGATCCTCATGACCGACGATGTGGCCTTCGCGGATGCTGTCGGCGCTGCGGTTGAGCGGCAACTCGAAGTGCTCCCGCGCGGCGCGATCGCCGCCGAGAGCTGGCGGGACTACGGTGCCGTGATCGTGCTCCGAGATTCCAGTGAGGCGCCCGCGCTCGCCGACCGCATTGCTGCCGAGCATCTTCAGATCGCCGTGCGCGATCCAGACCGCTTGGCCGATGCCATCCGCAATGCCGGCGCGATCTTCCTCGGCGCTCACACGCCGGAGGTGATCGGCGACTACGTCGCGGGCTCCAACCACGTGCTGCCGACGGCGCGCAGCGCACGCTTTTCCTCAGGCCTCGGCGTGCTCGACTTCATGAAGCGCACCTCGATCCTGCGCCTCGACGAGCGCGCGCTCGCCGCCCTCGGGCCACCGGCCATGCGTCTTGCGACCGCCGAAGGCCTCGAAGCGCATCGCCGCTCGATTGCCGTGCGGCTTGGACCGAACGCGCTTCCCACGGGCAAGGAGGGTGCGTGAGCCAGACGCCCGATGATCCGTCCCGCGCACGTCTCGTCGCGATCACGCTCGACGAGGCCTCGATCACGCGCGGCAATGCTAACATCGAGCACGAGCGCGAAGTCGCGATTTACGACATCATCGACGCCAACACTTTCGAGGTCGAGGGGCGCGAGGGGCCGTTCACGCTGAAGCTCGCGGTCATCGAGGATCGCCTGCACTTCATCGTCGATACGGAGCCGACGTCCGGCGAGCACACGCTCATGCTTTCGCTCTCGCCGCTGAAGCGCGTGATGAAGGACTACTTCATCGTCTGTGAGAGCTATTACAAGGCCATTCGCTCGGCCCCGCCGTCGCGTATCCAGGCCATCGACATGGGCCGGCGCGGACTGCACGACGAGGGGAGCCGCCAGCTCGCC
>CAUJKI010000645.1 GCA_963205015.1 Pseudomonadota bacterium | reverse complement strand
TACAGCCTGACGATCAAGCGCACGTCCAAGACGGGGCGCGTGCGGATCGTGAACATCGCGCCGGAGAACGTGCGCGTCTCCCACACGCACACGGAAGTCAGCCTTGCCGAGTGCGATTTCGTGCAGGTTCGGCTCAAGAAGACCCTGAGCGAACTGCGGTTGGAAGGCTACGACGTACCGGACACGCTGACGGACGAAGGCGACGACGACTCGGAAGAGGAAATCCGCCGCGAGGGGCAGATTCGGGACGACGACGGCGCCGATCCGGCGATGCGCGAAGTGCTGGTGCGCTACACCTGGATTCGCACGGCGCTGCATTCGGGTGGAAAGCGCGCCGAGTTGCGCTTTGTCGTGGTGGTGGGCAAGACGATCCTGAAGGACAAGCCCGCCGACCTGATCGAACTCATTGCGTGGTCGTCCAAAGCCCTGCCGCATCAGCACGTCGGGCTATCGGTAGTGGACGAGACGGAGGACATTCAGTCCGCCAAAACCGCGATGACGCGGGGCGCACTGGACAACGTCTATCTGTCGTTGAACGGCCGGCACGCGATCGATACGGACCGGGTGAATCTGGACGACCTTCTCGTGTCTCGGCCGGGCGGCATCGTGCGGGTGAACGGCGATCCCGGCTCGGCGATCATGCCGCTGACTGCCGTTCCAACGCAGAGCATCGCTTTGCAGGCAATCGAGTATTTCGACCAAGTGCGGGAGTCTCGTACTGGCATCACGCGCTACACGAGTGGCCTTGACCCGAATGCGCTGAACAAGACCGCAACGGGAATCATGCAGCTTCAAGCCGCATCGATGCAGCGTATCGAGTTGATCGGACGCAGGCTCGCCGAAGCGGTCAAGACGCTCTTCCTGACCATCCATGCCTTGACGCTGAAGCACGGCAGGAAGGCGGAGATGGTGCGCCTGTCGAACAAGTGGGTCGCCGTCGATCCGTCGTCGTGGAAGCGGCGTCTGGACGTGACGATCTCCGTTGGTCTGGGGACAGGGAACCGGCAGGAACAGTCGATGTTCCTGATGCAGATGCTGCAACTGGCGCTCGGGCCGGGTTTGCAGATGGGCCTCACCGACCCGTCGAAGATTTACGCGATGCTGGCGCGGCTCACGAACAACGCCGGATTCAAGTCCACGGAAGAGTTCTGGACCGATCCGAGCAATCAGCCGCCGAGGCAGCAGCCGCCCGATCCGAAGTTGATGATCGAGCAGGCGAAATTGCAGCAGGCGCAGCAAGAGACGCAGATCGACGCGCAGACCGAGCAGGCGAAGCTCGCATTCGAGGTGCAGACCGAGCAGATGAAGGCGCAGCAAGCGCGCGAAGAGGCTCAGTTGCGGGCGCAGACGGAGATCGAGAAGGCGCGGATCGCTGCCGAGACGCAACTGCGGATTGCCCGCATGACTGCCTATACGGCGCGGCAGTCTGCGGCAGCGTCGAGGCTTTCCCGAATCAAGGTGCGCCGTGATGCTTAACGAACCGATTGCCGGCGAATTCGACGAGGTGGACGACGAGTTGGTCGGCGCTGCCGAGGCGATTCTGGGGCGGCTGGACGCGCTGATCGCGGCGCAGGCGCAGCAGGCGCAGGTGCTGATGGCATTGGCGCAGCAGTTGTCGGCGCTGACGCTGCCCAAGCGCGTCGTTCGGGATCAGAGCGGCCGCGTAATTGGCGTTGAGACGGTGCAGCAATGACAGACGAGCCTTTGATCCATACCTCGCGCGGCAATCTGCATCCTGTCAATCGCGTGCCGCGCTACTCGGTGCGGCTGGGCGGGCGGATGGTGTACGCCGACTCGGCCCACGCCTTGCAAGCGGCGATCGAGGACTTCGAGCGCCAGGCGCAGGAGCGAGCGCGCAAGAAAGCCGCAGCGGTGGCCGAGGAAGCCCCGCAGACGACGCCCAAACGTGTTGCGAGGTCTGCGCCGAGGGCGGCGTCCATCGAAGCGCCTGACGCCGATCTGGTGGCTCTGCGGGCATTTACCGAGCAGACGAACGAGCGTATCCGGCGGGCGTATGAAGCCGAGGCTCGGGCGGCGCTGTTGGCGCGGCATATCGCGCTGGAAATCGAGTTGCGACAACAGGACGACGAGGAAGCGTTGACCGCACTGGAGATCGGATGACTGAAGAAGAACGCGAACTTGCGCATGCAGAGATTGCTTCGCGTGAGCGGATCGAGGCCGCGCGGCTGATGCAGCGCGACGTAATGAAGTTTGAATCGGGGCAGCAATAAATGGCACAAGCAACGATCCTCGCTGCCGCGCAGACGGCGGCGACCTCAACCAACATCGTGGTGTCGGCCGGCTCCAGCGTGACGGTTGGCATGTTCACAACGTCCGGCGCGATCCCTGCATTCGTCGGAATGCAAATCATGCACGACACGCCCGGGGGCGATCTGCTGGTGGGCGTGCTGGATCTTGCGCGGCCGGCGCAGGTGTTGGACGGGCCTGGGACATATCGCGTCGTGCGACCGAACATCTCCGCGCACGGCGTAGATGTCGGCGTGTACACGGAGTCCTGATGCACCCCCTGACCCGCCCCCTCGTGCGCCCGCTGACTCGGCGGGTGACGGAGCCGGGGTTTGGCTGGTCGCCGCGAGCGCTGTTCGCCAACGGCGAGCAGGGCGCATGGTACGACCCCTCCGACCTCTCTACGCTCTACCAAGACTCCGCAGGGACTACCCCGGTGACGGCTGTCGGTCAGCCGGTCGGACTCATGCTGGACAAGAGCGGGCGCGGCAACCATGCAGGGCAACCCACGGCAACCGCAAGGCCCACGTTGCAGGCTGATGCGAGCGGCAGGAAGTATCTCCAGTTCGACGGGGTGGATGACTCCATGATTAGCCCGGCGTTCCTCGGGGGTGCATCGGATCACCTGATCGCGGTGGGCATGAGGTTCCTCGGGTCGGCGGTTTCGTGGCAAGGTGTTGCTGAATGGTCTCAGAGCCCGCCCGGCGTCGCGGGACTCGTAGGGCTTGGTCGCCTCTCTTCGACGGCGAATTCAGCTGCTCGGTTGGATACTGCCGACTCACCCACAACCGGATACAACCAAAACGCTATCGAGGTAGGTGAGTTGTCCTTTAACGGCGCTAACCATGTGCTGTCAGCCTCCGCAAGAACTTCCGCGAATCAGCTAAGTCTGCGTGTAGATGGGGCGGCAGCACAGACCAAAGGGCTTGTTGGTCCCCTCCCCGATTTCTCGGCGATGTCCCGACCG
>CAUJKI010000644.1 GCA_963205015.1 Pseudomonadota bacterium | reverse complement strand
GCGGATTCATCGGCTTTGCTCGTAAGCACAATTATCGGCAGATCTGACCAGGCAGGCTGCTCCTGCACCC
Organism: Pseudomonadota bacterium; assembly: GCA_963205015.1. Classification (GTDB taxonomy): domain Bacteria; phylum Pseudomonadota; class Alphaproteobacteria; order Rhizobiales; family Hyphomicrobiaceae. The sequence continues at coordinate 8,949 of CAUJKI010000644.1, read as the reverse complement.
AGCCGTGCAACATCTGGGCCGCGAACCCATCAATGGCCTCGTCGGTAATAAGTGCACACCCTGCACCTTTGCGCATCTCTCGTGTCAGGTTGGCGGCGCTATCGCAAACCAGCGCAGGAAAGCCGCCCTCCGCAAGCAGTCGATGGGCGACATCTGCATCGCGACGACGTGTGGTCAAAATCAACACGCGTTCGGAGTTCGGTCCGCCAAGAGGCATCGCTTACTCACTCAAACTTTTTGGGTCCCCGACGTATGTCGGGACGCCGTGCAACACGCCCTGAAATTCGCGCAAGACAGGCCCCACCTGTATGCCTTGGCCGGCAATCTGAAACTCGCGAATAGTGTCCTCGTGCGCTCCCGTTCGCTTCTTGACAACCGATACAGCACGCCGCACGCGTCCCGCGGCCTCGAAGTAACGCATCAAGATGACGGTGTCGGCCAAGTACGTCACATCGACTGGTGTTTGCATATCTCCGACCAGGCCATGCTGCGCAACCGTAAGGAACGTGCTGATACCGCGCCGATTGAGGTACTGGAGAAGCTCGTGCATATGCAAAAGCAGAGATTGTTCCTCGGGCATAGCGGCCCGAAAGCCGTTGAGGCTGTCAATGACGACCATACCGGCACCCTGATCGACCACGCAGCCGCGGACTCGGTGTGAGAACTCTCCGGGCGAGAGCTCTGCCGCGTCTATCTGCTCGATGATGAGCGCGCCGCTGCTTCGAAAGGCCTCCAAATCAATGCCCATCGCCTTGCAGCGTCGGAAAGTAACGCCGAGCTCTTCATCGAACATAAATATCGAGACCTTTTCGCCTCGACGGATCGCAGCAACCGCGTATTGAATGACGAACAGTGATTTGCCAGTGCCGGCCGGTCCAAGCACAAGGGTGCTCGTCCCTCTGTCGACGCCTCCTCCGAGCAAACGATCGAGCTCGATTATCCCGCTCTGCACTGAGCTGGCTTCGGAAATGCCTTTATGCTCGGACGCGACAAGCCTCGGAAAGACCTTGACGCCTCCCGTCGCAATTATGAAGTCGTGATATCCGCCGCGGAATGCATGACCACGGTATTTGACGATCTTCACGCGGCGCCGCTCAGAGCCGTAGTTCGGCGAGAGCTCTTCAAGATAAATCACGCCATGAGCAATGCTGTGGACCGTCTTGTCCAGAACGTCAGTGGTTAGATCATCGAGCATCAACACTGTTATGCCCCGACGAGCCAGGAAGTGTTTGAGGGCGAGCAGTTGCCGCCGATAGCGGAGGGACCCTTGGGCAAGCAGGCGAATCTCGGACAAGCTGTCGAGTACGATCAGCTCGGGACTGGTTCGCTCGACAGCATCGAGGATTTGTTTGACGGTATCGCCGAGCTCAATATCGGAAGCGTAGAGTAGCGTCTGCTGCTCTTGCGCATCCAGGGAGCTTTCCGGTGGTTGAAGCTCGCATATCTCAATGTCTTTCCCCCAGAACCAGCCATGTGAAGCCGCAGTATTCAACAGCTCCGATTTGGTTTCCGAGAGAGTGATATAGAGGGCACGCTGGCTCCGCCTTTGTCCCTCCAATAGAAACTGCAGCGCGATGGTAGTTTTGCCGGTGCCCGGCTTACCTTCTAACAGAAACAGGGAACCTTGCGTCAGTCCGCCGGCTAGAATGTCATCGAGGCCTTGTACGCCGGTAGCAATTGATGCGTACATTGGTGCTCCTGTCGAGGCGCTCACAACCCGCCCGCACGCGCGCTGCACCAAGAGTTCGTTGCCACGCCGTTGCTGAAGTACTCCCAAGTGCTCAATTAGGTTCCAGGCCGGAAAAATCGAATGGTCGACCCGGCCCCCTCGATAGGGCTAGGTTATTCAAAGCCTATTGAGTTGCCATTACGAGAGCGGTGAGGAAGCCATGGGATGCTGTTGGGCAACCTTCTGTCAGGCTACCCGTCTACTTATCGCCATTGCCATGCTCGGCAACATGGCAATGGTCGCCTGGGCGACCGACGTCGAAGGCAGCAGCGACCACCCATTGGTCGGCCGCTTCGAAGGCTCGAGGATCGTCGGCTACCAGGTCTCGGAGTATGACGAGGCAGCAGTGATCGATGGGCGCTTTTCCCCATTGAGCACAGATAAGCGCGCGGGGCGTGGCTTCCGGACGCTCGAGGGGCGCCTCGTGCTCATCTACTACGCCCTCCCCGAAGGGCGTTCCACGCTTCAGGTATTGCGAAACTACGAACGCAGCCTGCAGGCCAAGGGTTTTACCACTCTCTTTGCCTGCGCCTCCGCGGACGGCTCCTGTTTCGAAACCAACAGGCCGGAAGGCGGCTATCTCCTCGGTCAGGCCGTCGGCGATCCGCACGCGCTGCCGAGGCTGATGACCGATTACGTTCACAACTGGTTTTCGCAGGGGCGCTACCTGCTTGCCCGCCTCGATCGGGCCGAAGGAGCCGTCTATGCGAGCCTGACCTTCGGAGAAAGTACGCGCGGTAGCGTCGTCGTCGTTCGCGTCATCGAAACGAAGGAGATGGAGACGGATAAAATCGTCTTCATCACCGCGGCGGAGATGCAGCAGTCGATCGGGCAGACAGGCAAGGTGGCGCTCCGAGGCATCCGGTTCGAACCGAAGAGTGACCGTATTGAGACAGCATCACAGCCGACACTCGAGGAAATTGCCAAGCTGCTCGCGAGCAAGCCGGAACTCAAGCTTAAGGTGGTGGCTCACGGCTACGATGCAGAGAACACGGAGCCGGACCTCGATTTGGCATCCCGTCGGGCGAAAAGTGTCGTTGGGGCGCTCATCGGTATGCACGGTATCGCGCCTGACCGATTGGCGCCTTCGGGTGCCGGCACGGCCCCATCGACCGATCGCGGCAATGTCGAAAGCGATACGAATAGGAACCGCCGGGTCGAGCTCGTTGCGCAGTGAGAAGCAGCACAATTGAGCACTGACTTAGCAAGGCAGGCCGCCACGCTCGCACGTAATAACCGTCTGACAAGTGTGCGAAATCGTACGCATGTCATCGAGCGACAATCTCGCCTGTGACATCATCCCACTGCGCGGGGAGACATTGCGCGACAAGGCGATCGTGGCTCGCTGCCGCCGATCAGCCGTCACAGATAGTTCCTCGTCCCACATGAAGCATCAGGGCTCTTCAACGGCGACTGGCGCCCTCAGCGCCGGGCGCGCAGCAGCATAGCCAGACTCCTCCCGCTCCGGCGCTGAGCTGCCGGCGATCAAGCATCTTTCCGCTTGGCGGACTTGATCTCATAGCCTTGGCGGGGCAGATGAACCAATACTTCGCCCACGAGGGGATCGCAGCGGCGCAACGCGATCAGATCGTCCGCGACTGCGACGACCTCGCCTTCGACTGGATCGGGACCGAGCCCCTCCGTTGCCATCGATACGTGCTGACCCATCCAAGCGGAGACGGGAGAGGCAGCGACATTGATGGCCGTCGCGTCAGGCTTTGCGTCACGCGCCGCGGCGAGCGCCTCCTGCGGTGTCATTTCGCGGCGCGTTCCGTGTCCGATCGCCGCGATCCGCTGGAGCCAGGCGCCGACCCGTGGTAGCGCCGCGAACTCGCCTTGATCGCCGCCGAACAGCTGTGCCCACCAGACGCGGGCATAAATGGCGAAGTCGGCGATCGAGGGGTACTCACCGAGCACGAATGGTGACGCCTTGCCGAGCGTCCTCTCGACATAGGTCATCTGCAGTTGCAACTGGTCGAGATGATGGGGTGCCGTCTCGCCCGTGGCAATGGTGGCATAGCCTCGCATGGCTCTGCGGTCCTCGTAGAAGCCGGGCGGAAAGTGGTCGGCCTCGCGGATCGCGTAGGCGGACGAAGGAACAAACAGAATCTGGTCGGCCCACAATGAAAGCATGGCGCAGATGCCATGACTCCGAGCCGGATAAATTGTCGGCTCCGGAAAGCGCCGCTCCAGCTCCGCCGCGATGAGGTTCGTGCCGCAATAGATGTTGGCGCCGATCTGCAGTACGGGCGTGCGCCGGTTGCCTCCAGTGAGCGGCATGAGGTCCGGCTTCGGAAGCACCATCGGGACGATAACCGAGCGCCAGGCCAGTCCCTTGAGCCCGAGCACCAGGCGTACCTTCTCCGAGAAGGGCGACGGGTCGTAGTGATGGAGGATCAGCTCGCTCGTCATGGGATCCGCTTTCGTCCATAGCGCTCGCGCTCGTTCCTGGCGGCGCCTCGCTCGAACCCTGCCCGTTCCATTTAGCGATGCGGCATATGCCGTTGGCAACGCTGTGAGCCAATCAGACTCTGAGATTTCTCGACTATTGGTATTCCAGATTGCCTTACTGATCAACGCGCCAGAAATTCAGACATTTGCTGGATTGTTGAGCGATAGCTTGTGTGCTCGCCCGCTGTTCCTTGACAGCTGTTGATCCTATTGATAGTGGCAGTTTATCCATTTGGAGTTCCAGCTGCGGTCTTCGCAGCTGCAGCACGCTCCCTCCCGGCCCCGGCACCTGACGAAAATGACGATCGTCACCTCCAAGCCCACGAGTGCAAAGTCCCGCGCCAAGGATCTCTCTCGGGACGAGATCGTGCGCGCGTTGGAGAGTGCGATCATGAATGGCACGCTCGGGCCCGGAGAGCGGTTGGACGAGCGGGCGCTGGCTGCTCGCTTCGGCGTATCGCGTGCGCCTGTGCGCGATGCCATCGGCCGCCTGGCATCGCTGGGGCTGATCGAGGTCAAGCCGCGGTCCGGCAGCTACGTCGCGACGATTGGCGCATCAGAGCTCTTTCAGTTCTTCGAGGTGATGGCTGGGCTCGAAGGTCTGTGCGCCTTCTATGCCGCGCAGCGTATGGATGCGGACGAGCAGACCATGCTCATGCGCAGCGCCGAGCGGTGCCTGGAGGCAACCGCTGCAGGCGTCGAGGCGTACGTCGCCGCCAACCGCGATTTCCATGACCTGATCTATTCCGGGACGAAGAACGATCAGCTCATGCGACTTACACGTCAGGCGCGCCAGCGAGTCGGCAGCTATCGCAACTACACCTTCCGCCTGCCTGGACGCCTCAAGCGATCGGCCGAGGAGCATTTTGGGATCGCGGAGAAGATCTGCACGGGAGATGCGCTGCAGGCCCAGCAGCTGCTGGCTCAGCACGTAGACATTAAGCGCAGCGACTTCGCGCCTTTCATCGCCCTGATCAATGAAGTCGACAAGCGAGAGAGATGACGAGGGCGCTGCAGGATCGGCAGCGATTGTGGTTTCAACAGCAGTCCACAGGCACCAGGGAGGTGATGTCATGCGTCGCACGAGTTTGTTGGCAACCGCGTTGATGTTGGCAGGGGGGGCAATCATTGCGGCGCCCGCCCATGCGCAGGAGGTTGGCGTAACCGACACCACCGTCCGCATCGGGCAGCTCGGCGCCCTCACGGGCCCCGGCTACCTGTATGGCAAGATCATCATGGATGGTGCCGAGATCATCTACCAGGAAGTGAACAAGGCCGGCGGCATCCACGGCCGCAAGATCGAGACGGTTCGCCAGGACGACCGCTGCGACCCCGCGACGGCAATCGCTGCGGCCAAGAAGCTGATCTTCGACGACAAGGTGTTCATGATCCACGGCGGCGGCTGCACCAACGCCAGCGTGGGCGCCTTTCCCGAGATCAAGGCGGCGAACATTCCCTGGGTGATCTTCGCCTCCGTCGGCGACAGCCTTACGAGCCCGCCATCGCCGCACATCTTTACCACGGCCCTCTCGGCATCGATCGAGAGCGTGTCGCAGCTGGAGTTCGCCTTGCAGAAAGGCGCCAAGCGCATCGCGGTCATCTCGCAGCGCGATGCGTGGGGCCGATCGCGCTATCAGCCGCTGATGGAGGCGTTCAAGCAGAAGGGCATCACCCCGGTTGCCGACGAGGAGATCATCGGCGAGGCGAACGATGCAACACCGCAGGCTCTGCGCCTGCAGGCGGCCAAAGCCGACGCGGTCCTGATGGTGATCTATCCCAAGGCCGCAGCGGCATTCCTGCGCGATGCCCACAAGATCGGCTACAAGCCGATCGCCATTGGCCAGACCGCGCTTGGAGATCTGCCGGTGCTGACCAAGCAGGTGGGCGTTCCCGAAGCGATGAGCAACATGTTTGCCATCAGCCACGTGCGCTACATGCCCGAAGACGCGGAGATGGCGCAGTGGCGCAAACTGTTCTCTGAATACTTCCCCCGCGAAACCATGTCGCTGTACCACATCCTCGGCATCGCGAGCGCAAAGGTGGTGGTCGAGGTGCTGCAGCGCGCGGGCAAGGATCTCACCCGCGAGAGCTTCCGAGCCCAGATGGCCAAGCTGACCAACTTCGATACGGGTATCTATCCCGGCCCGATTACGTGCACCGAGCAGGATCATCAGTGCCACAAATCGGCGGCATGGGTGGCCCTTGTCGACGGCAAGATAAAGACCGTCGCTGCGACGACCGTGGGCCGGTAGACCGAGAGTCGATAGCAGCATGCTGGGCTATCTCATCACGTCTGGGCTGGCGCTTGGAGCGCTGTACGCGCTGGTCGCGATTGGCATCGTGATCGTCTTCAAGTCGACAGGTGCCATCAACCTCGCGCAGGGCGAGTTGTTCATGCTCGGCGGCTTCTTCGCCTTCATGTTTCACGTCCAGATGGGATATCCCTACATCCCCTCGCTTCTACTCGCCGTTGTCGCATCGTTCTTCATCGGGGCGCTGACCTATCAGTTTGCATTCCGGCCGCTGATGAAGGCGGGCTTGGTCAGCGTGCTGCTGGCATCGATAGCGGTGTCGTTTCTGCTGAAGGGGGTGGCGCGGAATATCTGGGGGGGTGTAGGCGACTACATCCCCTTTCCGCCCATGATCACGGCGAGTGCCATCAACCTGAACGGGTTCATTGTGCTGCCGCAGCAGCTCGTGGCGTTCGGAGCCAGCATCGCGCTCATGCTGCTCATCGTCGCGTATTTCAAGTTCACGCGCTCCGGCAAGTGGCTTCAGGCGATCGCCGATAACGTCAAGGCCGCAACGCTGGTCGGCATTCGTGTCGGCGCGCTGCATCGCCTCGCGTTTGCGCTGGGAGCTGCGTCGGCAGGGGCCGCGGCGGTTCTCATGGCGCCACTCACGCTGCTCTATCCGGACATTGGCTTCAATCTCTTCATCAAGGCCTTTGCCGCGGCGGTGCTCGGGGGTCTCCACAGCATTGCCGGAGCGGTCATCGGCGGTCTCATCGTGGGCCTCGTCGAAGCGCTCGTAGCGGGTTACGTCGGCAGCAAGTTCCAGGATGTCTCCGCCTTCGTCGTCATCATGCTCGTGCTGGTATTCATCCCGCGCGGCATCATGGGTGGCAAGGCGATGCGAAAAGTCTAATCGGGGTGGGGCGAAGCGTCAGATGAAATGGCTCATCTCCAACAAGGGCTTTCTGTGCATCCTGTTTGCCGTCTTCGGCGTGCTGCCCACGTTCGCGAACTCGTACCTGCTATACGTCTCCAATCTGGCCCTGCTCTTCATCATCCTGGCTATCGGTCTGAACCTGCTGATCGGCTACGCAGGCCAGCTCGCATTCGCCAATGCTGCGATGTTCGGTATCGGCGCCTACGCTGCAGCATTGCTCCAGGTGCGTCTCGGCGTACCCTATTGGGTGGCGCTCCCTGCCGGCGGTGTGATCGCTTCGCTGATCGGAACGCTGATGGCGTGGCCGGCGCTGCGCCTGAGCGGCATCTATCTCGCCCTCGCGACACTCGCCTTCGCGCAGTTCACGCTGTGGCTGTTCATGCACTGGGAAGACCTGACCTTCGGCGCGACGGGGTTCGCCGTGCCGCGCCTATCGTTTGCGCCGCTGCCTGTCACGCCCGAGCAGGGTATATATTTTCTGAGCTGGATCATCACGATCGGCCTCACCCTCTTTGCCTGGAATCTCGTGCGCTCGCGTGTCGGGCGCGCATTCGTGGCTATGCGTGACAACGAGGTCGCAGCAGCGTCTCTAGGCATCAATCTCCTGCGCTACAAGGTGTTCGCCTTCGCCCTCAGCGGCTTCTATGCGGGCATCGCAGGTGGCCTGCATTGCGGTCTACTCAACTATGTGGCGCCCGAGAGCTTCGACCTCTTCCAGATGGTCATTCACAAGTCGATGGTGATCGTCGGTGGCGTCGGCTCGGTGGTGGGGTCGGTTATCGGTGCAGCGCTGCTGGTCGCCACGCTGGAGTTGCTCCGTGAGTTCAAGTCGCTGCAGGAGATCGCGTTCGGAGCTATCCTTCTCATTTTCATTCTCTTCATGCCCCTCGGCCTCGTGTCCTTCCTGAAACGCGTTCTGCCGGGATGGGAGGAGGAGGTTCATCTGCCGGATGCCAGGACGGCACCTGCTGTAGAGGCCGCGGACGAGCTCCGCCCCGTTGGTGAGCGTTCGCCGTGAGTATCCTCTCGATTTCCTGCCTCTCTGTTTCCTTCGGTGGATTGAACGTCCTCTCCGACGTCAACATCGACGTGAAGAAAGGCGAGATTGTCGGCATCATCGGTCCCAATGGTGCGGGCAAGACGACGCTCATGAATGCCGTGTGCGGGAACATCCCGCCGAGCGGCGGCAGGATCGTGCTCGACGGCCAGGTTCTGAATGGCCTCAGTCCTGATCAGATCGCTGCGCTCGGATTGCGCCGCACGTTCCAGGCGTCCCAGCTCTTCCCGGGCATGACGGTGCTCGAGAACATGATGACCGGCTTCCACCTTGGCGGTCGAACCGGCGTTTTCGGTGCCGCGTTCAGGTCCCCGAGTATGCGGAAAGAGGAGGCGCGCATGCTCGAGCAGGCGCGTCAGGCACTGCGCTACGTGCGCATGGAGCAGTACGCCGAGCGGCGTGGCGACGAGCTCTCGTTCGGGCAGCAGCGGATCATCGAGATCGCGCGTGCGCTAGCCAGCGAACCGAGCGTCATACTCCTTGATGAGCCGGCCGTCGGGTTGAGCGTGACCCGAGTTGAGGACCTGATCGCGCTGCTGCG
>CAUJKI010000643.1 GCA_963205015.1 Pseudomonadota bacterium | reverse complement strand
CGCGCATGATAGAGCCCCACCGCGATGCCGGCCCATTGCGCCGGCGATTTCCGCTCCGCCGTCATGTCGTCGAGCACATAGGCGCGGCCGTCCCGCCCCAGCCCCGCACAGACAATGCCGCAGGCATTGGCGCGTCTGCTATGTCCCGCCGGCGGATCGACCGCCACGACGATGCGTTCCAGTTCCGGTGCGCACGTCACGCGCGCCTGTTCGATCGCTTCGCGCGAGAACAGCGCATCGGGATCGTCGGCGATGATCTCGGCATCGAGCTCCTGGCGCCCGAGCCGCGTGCCGCCATAGCGACGCTCGATCTCGGCCAGGAAAGCCGCCGCGAGATTCTTCCGGTTCGCATCCGTCCTCGCCCGTGTCACCACCAGCGCCGGATCGTCCATCATCGTCTTGAGCAACGGGATCGGCCGCGGCGTCGTGGTGATCACCGCCTGCGGCGCATGGCCGAGCCTCAACCCGAATTGCAGCATGTCCCAGGCTTCCGCCGCATAGCGCCATTTCGCCAGCTCGTCGCACCAGGCGGCGTCGAACTGCGGGCCGCGCAGGTTGTCGGGATCGTCGGCGGCATACATCTGGGCGATGGCTCCGTTCGACCATTGGATCTGATTGCGCGAGACGTCGTAGTGCGGGCGTTCCTGCGGCGCGTGGACGGCGAGGAGGCCGGAGACGCCTTCGATCATGACGCTGCGGACCTGCGCAATGGTGAGCCCAACGAGAGCGATACGGCGCGCCGGCTCTTCGTCGATGTGATCGAGCCCGAGCGCGCGGGCGCGGACCCATTCGGCGCCGGCGCGGGTCTTGCCGGAGCCACGGCCACCCAGAATGAGCCACGTCTGCCAGGGCCGGCCGGCCTCAGTCACAAGCGGTGCGAGCTGGTCGTCGCGAGCCCAGACCTGCCAGTCGTGAGCGAGTCTGATGATCTCGTGGGCCGAGAGCGCAGCGAGAGCCGCCTCGCGCTCGGTTTCAGGCCGGCCGGACAAGCCGAGCAAGACGCTCCGCAACGTCTCGGCGGAAGCGCTCCGCCTCATCGGCGAGCTGGCGGTCGCCTTGGCTGGAGGCGGGGCTTGCGGATCCGGGGAGTCGCTCGAGGTCAGCTTCGATCTCCGTTACACGACTGAGGTTGGCGATCAGTGCGCCGATGGCGCGGGTGTCGCGTTCGTGGTCAGCGGCCGTGGTGTCGGAGGTTCCATCCTGGGCGGCGATGTCTTGGGCCATGCGCCTTTCCATCTGCTTGAGCTTCGTATCGATGGCCTTGTACAGGCGGCGGACGAGAGCCCGTCGGGCTTTCAGGGAGGTGGCGGTTGACGGGTCGGTGCTTCGTTCGGCGGCGGGCTCCGGGCTGCGGGGCAGGGATCGCTGGCGGTTCGCGGCAGCCGCAGTTTTCTTCGCGCCCGATTTTGGAGGCAGCCCCTCCCGTGCGCTGGGCGTGGGCCGAGGGCGGGGCGGCCAGCCGTCGCGGCGGGCACGACGCGCAATGCGCTGGACCGAGATGCCGTGCCTTTCCGCGATGCGGGCGAGCGACAGCGCGCCGGCGACGTAAAGACGACGGATCTCGGCCCAGTCGGTTCGATCCGAGCCGGTCATGCAGATACCAATGTTTGCTGGGGAGCGTGGGCTGAAACGTCTGGGGCGGCGGCACCGCCCGATCTCGTTCGACGTTTTTCACGCTATACTGAATAACTATCAGATCAGCGTTGCGATGTCAACAATCCATTTAATATTTTCCGTGCTTTCGTAAGGATAAGCTGCGGCTTATTTTCAGTAATGCTCATGAAAACTTGCAAATATCTCATGCGGCGCGCGCGCGGGGATAAATAATTGCCGGGCTGCATGTTCGAGCGGCGAGGCCGGTTAGTTCGGGTTCGCGGCATTTCATTTACCACCCGGCAATGCCGCGCCGCGAATTAAGCGATGATTCAGCAATCTCGTATTTCATGCGGGGTGATCTTCCATGGCGTGAACGAGTGAGGCGTACGCCGATGCAGCCACTCTCCGAGGCAAGTCCTGAGCGCGTTCGCGCCCGCCGGCCGTTCCTGCGGCGGTGGCGCTCCGATGCCTCGGGCACGACCGCTATCGAGTTTGCTTTCGTGGCTGGTCCGTTCCTCATGCTGCTCTTTGGCATCATGGGTGTCGGTCTCTACTTCTTCACGACCTTCTCCCTCGAGAATGCGGTCGAGCGGACCGGGCGTCTCATCAGGACAGGCCAGGTTCAGCAAGGCGGGATGACCGCTCAGCAGTTCAAGGAGAAGGTCTGCGAACTTGCCCCGGCGTTCGTCGATTGCGTGAACAAGCTTCGCGTCAATGTTCTGAACTTCCCCGACTCCGATGCCATCGGGCCGGGCGCCATGGCCGAGTGTCTCGATGCCGGCGGCAATCTCAGCGACGTGACGCAGTTCAAGCCGGGCGATGCCGACCAGGTCGTGCTGATCTGGGTCTGCTACGAGTGGAGCATGGCCTCGAAGATTCCGTATCTCAATCTCGGCAACATGGGCAACGGCTCGCGCCTGATCCAGGCCGCGACCACGTTCCGAACCGAGCCATACAATTGATGGGTACCGGATCATGAAGAGGCTCGCCACACGACTCCTGAACCGGCGCCGCCCGAACGGCGGCCGCGCCTTCCTCAGTCGGCTGCGCCGCGAGAACGGCGGTATGGCAGCGGTCGAGTTCGGCTTGATCGTGCCGATCATGTTCTTCCTGTTTGTCGGTACGATCGAGTTCAGCCAGGCGCTCACGGTCGATCGCCGCCTGACGCTAGCGGCGAGCTCGACGGCCGACCTCATCGCACGCGCGCCCAACTCTGGGCTGACGCCCGAGCAGGTGGACCGCGATCTCAAGATCGTCGAGCAGCTCATCGCGCCCTATGAGATCCAGCGCCTCTATGTAAAGGTGATGAGCGTTATCGCGCAGGGAACGCCGGGCAATCCGACGGTGCTCACCTACACCATCGACTGGTCGCGCGACAACAATGCCGGCACGCCGCACATTCGCGGCACGCAGTACTACGATATCCCCGAGGGGCTTCTCGTTTCCGGCGAGAGCGTGATCGTCTCCGAGGCGACGTACAACTACACGCCGCTGATCTTCAACTACTTCATCGAGTCGGCTTTCAACATGACCGAGCGCTTCTTCCTGAAGCCGCGCAACTCGAGCTGCGTGCACCTGAGGCCGATCAACTGCGTAACCGGCGGCACGATGTCCTGACGTTGCCAGAAGCGAGGAACGCAAAAACGGCCCGCCGAATATCGGCGGGCCGTTTTCTTTTTCCAGGGGCGTATTTCGACGCTTTAGCGCTTCGAGAACTGGAAGCTGCGGCGGGCCTTGGCCTTGCCGTACT
>CAUJKI010000642.1 GCA_963205015.1 Pseudomonadota bacterium | reverse complement strand
GGCAGCCGTCGATTTTCCCATTCCGATTGAGCCGGTCAAACCGATGATCAGCATCATCCCCCCTCTATGTCGGCAACGAGAATATCGCGCAGCGCCTGTGTTACCTCGGGCCGCACGCCGAACCAGCGCGCGAAACCCGGCACGGCCTGATGCAGCAACATTCCGAGCCCGTCCACCGTGCGATGGCCTCTCGCCCGCGCTCCGGCAAGAAGCGGCGTTTCCAGCGGCACGTAGACGATATCCGCCACGACCGCATTCCTGTCGACCGCGGAAAGGTCGAGGTCCAGCGGCGCATTGCCGATCATTCCAAGCGTAGTCGTGTTTACGACAACGCCTGCGTCTGCGACCGCGCGAGAGCGATCCGACCAGGCATGGCTCTCGACCCGCGACCCGAAGTGCGCAACCAGCGCTTCAGCGCGCTCCGGCGTCCGGTTGATCAGCCGGATCCGGCCGACGCCGGCATCAAGAAAGCCATAGACGATGGCCCGCGCCGCTCCACCGGCTCCGAAAACCGCGACCGGGGCATCCCGTTCGTCCCAGCCGGGTGCGGACTGGCCGAGATGAGTCATGAAGCCGTAGGTATCGGTATTGGCCACGCAGACTTTGGTGCCTTCCCGCCAAACGGTGTTGGCGGCGCCGACGGCCTCGGCGGAAGGATCGCGCCAGTCCGCGGCCTCGAAGACGGCCTGCTTGTGGGGTGCCGTGACATTGCAGCCTTCAAGGCCACGCGATTCGAGTGACCGAACAAAGGCCGCGGCCTCCCCCGGCGGCACTTCCACCCGATCGTAGCGCCCGGCTATACCGTAGATCTTCAGCCAATGACCGTGGATCAGCGGCGAGCGGGACTGCTTGATCGGCCAACCGATCACGCACGCATGTTTCATGTTGCTATTCGCTTCACCCATCACGTCAACAGTACGCCGCGCTCGCGCAGCTCATCGAGCAGGGGCAACAGCGGCAGGCCCAGTATGGTGAAATAATCACCGGTGATTTCCTCGAAGAGCTGCACGCCGAGCCCCTCGAGCTGATAGGCGCCGACCGACTCGCAGACGCGCGCGCCGGCCCGCGACAGGTACTCGGTCAGGAAATCGTCCGAGAAATCGCGCATGCTGAGCTCGGCACTATCCGTGCAGGCCCATTGCACCTCGCCGCCCTGGGCAATGGCAACGGACGCGTGAAGCTGATGTGCCCGCCCCCGCAGTCGCGACAAGTGAGCGCGCGCTCCCACGACGTCCGCCGGCTTCTCGAAGATCTCGTAGCTCGCCGCACTCCAGGGTTTGCCACCGAACTCCATGCGGCGCTCGGTTGCGAGCGCCAGCACCTGGTCGCAGCCGATCACCAGCGCATCCGGCAATCGGACGCTGACATCCACCGCCTTGGCCGCCGCAAGCATCTCCGCAACCTCGATGGGGTAGTCCTCGTCGAGTGCGCGCTCGGGCTCGAAGGTCGCGCGCATGGCAGCCTCATCGATCATCGATGGCATGACATCGAAGGCAAGCCCCGCCTGCTCGAGCATGGTACGCCGCGAACGGCTCTGCGAGGCCAGGACGACACGCACGCGCTCAGCCATCCGCCGGTTCCTCGTCGCGCGCCTCCTCGCGCTCGCTCATCAGCTTGATGATGGTGGCGGCCGTTTCCTCGATCGAGCGTCGCGTCACATCGATCACCGGCCAGCCATGGCGGGCGCAGAGGCGCCTCGAGTAGGCGATCTCCTCGGCGATGCGCGTGCGATCGACGTAGTCGTCGAGGTCGCGGTCCGACATCATCATCGCACGGTGGCGACGGATTTCCGCGATTCGGTCGGGGCTTGCAACCAGCCCCACGACGAAGGCCTTGTGCGGCTCGAGAAGCGCCGGCGCGACGTCGATGCGCGGCACCAGCGGCAGGTTCGTGGTCTTGTAACCGCGTTGCGCAAGATAGATGCTGGTCGGCGTCTTCGAGGTGCGCGAGACGCCGAGGATAACGATGTCGGCCTGGTTGAGGTCATCCGGCAGGCGGCCATCGTCGTGCGCCATGGTGAAGTTCAGCGCGTCGATGCGGCGGAAATAGTCGGCATCGAGCACGTGCTGGCCGGCGACGATCGGCGTCTTCGGCGCGCCGAGATAGCTCTCGAAGACCTTCATGATCGGCTCGAGCACATGCAGGCAAGGCACGGCCAGCTCGCGGCAGCGCTGCTCGAGTGCCGTCTGCAGCACCTCGTTGACCACCGTATAGAGCACGATCCCGGGTGTCGATTCGATCTCCTGCAGCACGCGGTCGAGCTGGCGCTGTGTGCGCACGAGCGGATGAACGTGCTCGATCGGTCGGACCTGGGCGTACTGGACGGCTGCCGCTTTCGCGATCGTCGTAAGCGTCTCGCCGGTTGCATCAGAGACCAGATGCAAATGGAAGTAGCTCGGCTGGGTGTGGGGCATTTGTTGATAGAGTTCCGACTTATCCAGCGCGGTGCCATGCCCGGCGCCGGCATCCTACACCGTCCACCGATCGGCCAACAGCGCGATCAACAGGTCACCCCCGTGGGAGGGGCTACCAGGCGACGCTGTGCGCGGCCTTCGACCCGGTATCGTGAACTCCGGACCTTTTCCAGCGGTCCTCACCATCCCGTTAGCCACGTCGGCCGCTGCAACTGCGTCCGCAAGTCCATGGCATGGAAAGTCGTTTCCCGGCTAGTAGGAGGAAGGCTGCGGCGCTACCAGATCTGCTCGGGCGTGCGGCGGCCGTCGGAGGAACCTGTTGAAGCCCTTGTGGGTGCCGGCCAATTCCCGCTACCCACAGCGGTAAGAAGAAGAACAGAAACCTGAAGACTCTGAATTGAAAGATTAAGAGGCAGAGATCCGATCCGTGGACAAGTCCGCTT
>CAUJKI010000641.1 GCA_963205015.1 Pseudomonadota bacterium | reverse complement strand
ACAATAAACGAACGCACCTGTCTGCTCTATCGCCCGATTCCGATCGACGTTGCGTTCATTCGTGGCACCGTAGCCGACGAGAACGGCAACATCTCCCTGGCCGGGGAGCCCATCTCGGCCGGCGTCAAGCACCTCGCGATGGCAGCGCGAGTTCGCGGCGGCAAGGTCATTGCGCAGGTCAAACATATGACGACGCGCGGATCTCTCCACCCGCGCTTGGTGGAAGTGCCCGGGGCCTTCGTCGATGCCGTCGTGGTCGAGCCCGACAGCCCGCAGTCGCAGCTCAGCTATTTCGAGCCGGCCTTCACCGGAGATGTGCGTGACCCCGATCCTCCCGTGCTGCCGCTCCCGTTCAATCACCAGAAGATCATTCTTCGGCGGTCGGCACTCGAGTTGCGCCGCGGCGACATCGTCAATCTCGGTGTCGGTACAGGGACGAAGCTGCCGGCGCTTGCGCGTGAGGAGGGCTTTGCGGATCAGCTCACCTTCAGCGTCGAGCATGGTGCACTCGGCGGCGTCCCGGCGGCGGGCGTGCCAGGAAAACTCGGCGCTTTCGGCGCACACTATAATCCCGAAGCCATCCTGGATTCGACGGATCTCTTCGACTTCTACCATGGCGGCGGCCTCGACATTACATTCCTCGGCTTTGCCCAGGTTGATGCCGAGGGCAGTATCAACGTCGGATGGTTCAACAGGAACCTGCGCGGGCCTGGTGGTTTCGTCGACATTACGCACCGCACGCGCACGATCGTTCTGAGCGGCACCATGACCGCCGGCGATCTCGAGGTCGAGATTTCGTCCGCGCCGACGCGCGTGCGCATCGTCAGCGAAGGGCGCAACCGCAAATTCATTCGCCGGATCGATCAGGTGAATCTGCACGGGCCCAGTGCTGTTCGAAAAGGGCAGACCGTTCTTATCGTCACGGAGCGCTGCGTCTTCCGCGCTACGGCCGCCGGTCTCGAACTGATCGAGATTGCTCCCGGCCTCGCGATAGATCGCCACATACGGGCCGTGACCGAATTCGACTTTGCGGTGAGCCCCGGGCTCAGGCTCATGCAGGACAAGCTGTTCCGCGTCGAGCCGATGGGCCTGCGCGAGTTGCCAGCCCTTGAGGAGTTCAGAAGATCATGAGCCGGGCTATCGAAGGACCTCTCTCCGGCGTCCGCGTTCTAGACCTCTCGCGCTTGTTGCCCGGGCCGTACGCTACGCAGATCCTGGCAGATTTCGGCGCTGAGATCATCAAGATCGAGGACGTCAGGACGGGCGATGGATTTCGCTCTGCTCAACCACAGATCAACGGTGCTTCTCTGCGTTTCCTGGCCTTGAACCGGAGCAAGCGTTGTCTCGCCGTAGACCTGAAGAAGCCGGAAGGCAGGGAAATCTTTCTGGAGCTGTCGAAGGATGCCGATGTCATCCTAGAGCAGTTCCGGCCGGGCGTGATGGCCCGGCTCGGCCTTGGCTACGACGATATTCGCAGGATCAACCCAAAGATCGTCTACTGCTCGCTCTCCGGGTTCGGCCAGAGCGGTCCGCTCCGCGATCTCGCTGCCCACGACCCGAACTACCTCGCCCTCTCTGGGATCCTGAGCCTGATTGGCGCGCGTGGCGGCCCTCCCGTTCTGACTGGCGTGCAACTCGCGGACATATCCGGCGCACTGATGGCGACAATCGGTATTCTCATCGCCTTGCGTCGCGCCGAGCAGCAAGGCGCGGGTGAGTTAGTCGACGTCTCGCTCTTCGACAGCGTGCTGTCGACGGCGGTGACCGCGGCCAGTGTGTTCTTCAAGACAGGCGAAGCCCCGTTGCGCGGCGATGAGCGACATTCGGGGCGGTATCCGATGAGCGATGTCTATCGGACTGCCGACGACCAGTACGTGACGATCAGTGCAATCGAAGACCACTTCTGGACGAACTTCTGCAACGCCGTCGGTCATCCGGAATGGATCGCGAGGCACTATGCCGAAGGACCGGAAGCCGAAGAGCTTCGCGAGGATATGCGCCAGTTGTTCAAGTCTCGCACGCGCGACGGATGGGTGAGCTTCTTCGAGGGGAAGGATGTGTGCGTGGCGCCTGTGCTCACGCTCGGCGAGGCGATCGAGTCGGGGCAGGCAAGGCATCGGGGGGGCACGCTCGATCATACGCACCCGCTTGGCGGGCAAACACGCGTGCTTGCCAACCCCATCAAGATGCGCAGCCACATTCCGGATGCCGGGACGCCTGCCGGCCGGCTCGGTGAGCATTCGCGATCGATCCTGCAGGAGATCGGCTTTCCGTCCGTGCGCATCGAGGAGCTTATTGAACGAGGCATCATAGCAGCTCCACAAAGCGATACGTAGCCGATTGAGGAAACTTACGCGCCGGCTGCGGGAGCAAGAGGGCGTCATGGCTCCGCGCATCGAGCACGGACCGGCGTAAAGCTGCCGTTGCGGCGAGTGCCAAAGCCGGCATTCGCACTATGAGCAACATTACAGGGAGGACGAAACACTATGGGATTGGCACGACGCATCCTCGATCGGGGCTGGGCCGATAAGGTCGACACGGGCGGCAAGCATTCTGCATTGCTCAATGCAACCTTTCTGGCGGGTGAGCGCGATCTCTTCCGGAGAAGGATTGACGATGTTCTGAATGAGCCGAAGCTGATCACGGAGCCGAATATCGCCGACAGCTCCTCGCGCATACGGCCGCTGGTCATTGCCGGCCATATCGACGTTGCGAGAGCGGGGGCTGCGGATTTTCTTCGTCGTCGCGTCACGGCGGGAGGTGTAACGCAGCATACGACGGCCTTGAGCACGCCCGGCTGGGTCTTTGCCGATTCCGCTTACATGGTGGCGCCGTCACAGGCGATCATCGGGAACACCGAGCTAATGCTGAGCGATCTGAAAGGAATCTGGTCGTTGCTGGCGCAGGAGGACGGCCTCGTCCGGCATGTCCTCAATGCAAATGTGCCGAGGGAGAAGAGTTACATTGGCATCGATGTCTGGATTGACGGGACAACATGGGGTCGTGCGAACGGGTGGTGGGTTGCCGCTGTCGTAGATTCTCTTGAGGTCGTCCCGCCGCAGGAATGGGATAAAGATCTCCTGAAGCAGTACGAGAAGACGACGGAGGCGCTGATCCGACATCAGGACAACGGGTTTTGGCGCTGCACGGTCGATGATTCATTTGCGCCTGTCGATACCAGCGCCACCGTCATGATCGCCTACGCACTGTTGAAGGGGCACCAGCTCGGCCTGGGTAGTGCCGAGCACGAGCTTGCGGCGTTCAGTGCTCTCGAGCAGGTCCTACGGCATCACTTCGACTTCAGAACAGCCACCCTGCGTCATCAGCAGATCGGTCCGCTGGTGGTCAATGTGGCGAGTCAGAATCCGCGCTACCTGCACGAAGGCAATCCCTACGGTCAGGGTTTCCTTGCGGGCCTCTATGCCATGGCTGCGGATGGCGTGCAGGTGAGGGATCTCGGGCTGACGCGGCTCACGGCATGATGAGCGTAGACCGGCAGAGGGGGCGCCTGCTCTATGTATGGGGCACACCCGCCTTGACTTGTGGCCAGAGCGAGCCGGTCATCACCGCAACCCCTTCCCGCAAGGGGGAGGAGAATTGCGACTCTAATTCGCGGGAACACTCTCTAGATATGGAGCGTCGCGCGTCCGTTATTCAGGGCAGTCCGGCCTGTGTCGACATTAATGACCCGGTATGAAACGACTTCCGAGTCCTTCCACATTTCGACTTTCAGCGCTGCGCCGGGAAGCACGGGTGAGGTGAAACGGACATTGAAATCCTTGATGCGTGTCGGATCGTAGTCGCAGTACGTTGCAAGGATGGTCCGGCAGGCATGACCGTAGCTGCATAGCCCATGCAGGATCGGGCGCGCGAACCCACTGGCGCGGGCTACATCAGGATCGCTGTGCAGCGGGTTGCGATCCCCTGAAAGGCGGTACAGGAGTGCTTGGTTCGGATATGTCACGAGCGCAACGACGGCGTCCGGGCTTCGCTCAGGTATGGGATGCAGCCCTGTTCTGCTTTCCCGCGATCCGCCAAAGCCGCCATCTGCGCGCGCAAAGAATGACGAGGAGCGTGTGAAGAGCTTCTCGCCGTTCTTGTCGTGTACGACCGTCTCCATGACCATGATCGCCCCTTTATCGGGGCCTTTGTCGACGAGTTCGCTGACACGCGATATCGCCGTCACTTCGGCAGCAGCCGGCAAGGGCCGGTGCAGTGTCAGGTGCTCCTCGCCATGGACGACCTTCAGCCAGTTGATGCCCGTCCGCGGTATCCACGACCGATCCCAGCCTATAACGGCGGCCATTGTTGGAACGACGCGCAGATTCTTCTCATAGACGAACCTCAGCTCGTTGGCATCGACAGGATTGCTGCCGAAGCCGACGCCCAAGGCATAGAGCATGGCATCCCGGTTGTCGTAGCGCACAGACAGCGCGGGAATTTCAAGCTTCAGAAGCTTCTCTGGATCTATCGGCATCGGAGACGGCCCTTCATTCCTGGAATGCCTCCTCACGCTTCTTGCGTATGGTGGGGAGGAGAACGGATGCCAGAGCAAGCGCGGAAAGTGCCAGGAGTGCCGCGGAGATCGGTCGCGTGAAGAATATCGACGCGCTGCCGCGGGAGATGAGCATCGCACGACGAAGATGCTCCTCAAGCATCGGCCCAAGAACGAAGCCGAGCAGCAAAGGCGCGGGCTCGCAATCGAGCTTGACGAGCACATAGCCGATGACGCCGAACGCGGCCATTGCGAAGATATCGAAGACGTTGTTGCTGACGCTGTAGACGCCGATGCTGCAGATGGCGACGATGCAGGGAAAGAGAACGTGATAGGGCACCATGAGGAGGCGCACCCAAAGTCTGATCATCGGCAAATTCAGAACTACGAGCATGACATTGCCGATCCACATCGAGGCAATCACACCCCAGAACAGCTCAGGGTTGCTCGTCACGACATTGGGACCTGGTGATATGCCCTGAATGATGAGCGCGCCGATCATCAAGGCCATGACGGGATTTGACGGGATGCCTAGCGTCAGCATCGGGATAAACGATGTCTGGGCCCCTGCATTGTTCGCGCTCTCGGGCCCCGCAACACCTTCGATGGCACCCTTCCCGAACCGCTCAGGTGTCTTTGAAAGCTTTTTCTCCAGAGCATACGAGGCGAATGAGGAGAGCATGGCGCCACCGCCAGGCAGGATGCCGAGAAGAGATCCGAGAAGCGTTCCTCGTATGATCGGCGGCGTGATCTGCTTGAGCTCATCCTTGCTCACCATCACGCTTTGAACCTTGCCCATGATCGTGCTGCGCGACCTCTCATCCTCCAGGTTGCGGATGATTTCCGCGAGACCGAACATGCCCATTGCGAGCGCCACGAAGTCGAACCCGTCCGACAATTCCGAGAGTCCAAAGTTGAGACGCACCGTACCGGTGTAGATGTCCTGACCGGCAAGCCCCAACAGAAGCCCGATGACGATCATGGCCAATGCCTTGACTATAGATCCCGATGCCAGGGCTACCGAGGCGATCAAGCCGAGAACCATCAGTGAGAAGTATTCCGCAGGCCCGAACTTCAAGGCGATTTCGGCCAGTGGTGGCGCGAAGAGCGCAAGGAGAAGCGTTGCAACCGTGCCGGCGAAGAAGGAGCCGATGGCAGCGGTTGCCAGTGCCGCGCCCGCGCGCCCTTGGCGTGCCATCTCGTGGCCGTCGAGCGTCGTCACCACGGAGGAGGACTCGCCGGGCACCTTGATAAGGATCGCTGTGGTGGAGCCGCCGTACTGTGCGCCATAGTAGATGCCGGACAGCATGATCAGTGCGGATACGGGCGGCAGCGTGAAGGTAATCGGCAGCAGCATGGCGATTGTCGCGAGCGGGCCCAGACCGGGCAACACGCCTACGAGCGTTCCGAGCACAACGCCGACGAAACAATAGACGAGGTTCTGGACCGTCAGTGCGGTTCCGAAGCCAATGGCCAGATCACTGAAGAGTTCCATGATCGATCCTCAGTATCCGCCAAGCCAGGGGCCGAGGATCGGCCACGGAAGCTTGATGCCCTGGATAAAAACCGCCCAGCAGAAAGCGACGATCCCGACAAGCATCAGACCTCCCAGCTTGAACGTCATATGAATGCTTGCGAACAGCGAGATCAGAACCGCGATCGCCAAGGCCGGAATGAAGCCGAGGGGCGCCACGAGAACACCAAAGGCGA
Organism: Pseudomonadota bacterium; assembly: GCA_963205015.1. GTDB lineage: Bacteria > Pseudomonadota > Alphaproteobacteria > Rhizobiales > Hyphomicrobiaceae. Next base: position 10,364 of record CAUJKI010000641.1, on the reverse strand, counting down.
TGACGGCAGCGGTGATCAGAATGAGCCCTCTCCATGCAGTCCGCGTTGGAGGATCTGTAACCTGCCGAAGCCCCTTGAGGACGGTGAGAACGCCAAGCGCGGCGAGCAGCACGCAGAGAACCAGGGGAAAATACCCTGGCCCCATACGAACGGACGTACCCAGCGGGAGCTTCAGGACGTTCAGCATGAAGAGCCCGGCTATGACGATGAAGATCGCCCCCGAGCATATGTCCTTGTTAATCCGTGGTTGGTGCATCAATCGCTGTCCTGCTTCGGCTTGAGAGTTCGATGAAGCGCGCCATCACCAGGATGAATTGGCGCAAGGAGACGTTCTGATTGCGTTGCCGGCGCGCATCCACTGAAGCGCGCGACGAGCAAGCCTGAAGTCGCTGATGATGGAAATCGACGAGGCGCGCCGCCTAGATGTCTGTGATCGAGCAGAGATCAGGTTTGCGGACAGATCTTTGTCCGTCTCGCGCCCTGATATCGACATCGCGTCTCTCCCTAGGATTGGCTGCCCCCTGACTTCCGTGAGGGAAAGACTGGGGCCGCTTTTTCTGTTTTTTGAGGCTTGAGTGTATGGTTATAGTACAATCATACAATCTACCAAAAGGTCGCAGCTGCGACGGGGTGATCCCTAATTGACAGATTGTCGTATTGCCTGTCTATATGATTATATCAACGCCACCAGATGCCGCTCGATGCGCTGGGGGCTAAACAAGGCCGAGCTTTCAGGCCGAGCTTTCAGGGAGTGTCCGGGGATGCAGAAGCTGGTTACGGCACTGGTGATTGCCGCCTCGAGTATCGTTGCACTTGCTCAGCCAGCGCTGGCGCAGAGCTGGCCCGATCGACCCATTCGGCTCGTCGTGCCCTTTTCGCCTGGTGGCAGTACGGACGTTACTGCGCGCCTGCTGGCGGACAAGCTGACGACGGTGCTTGGTCAGCAGGTTCTCGTCGACAACCGGCCGGGCGCGGCTGGCAACATTGCCTCGAACATCGTCGCAAAGGCGAAGCCTGACGGCTATACGCTGCTTATGGCCACCAGCACGACGCAGGCCACCAATCCCAACCTCTATCGGAATCTTCCTTTCGATCCGATCAAGGATCTGGCGCCGATCTCGCAGACGGCCTTCGTTCCCAACATCATCGTTATTCAGCCCGATCTTCCCGTCAAAGATCTCAAAGAACTCATCGCCTATCTCAAGGCCAATCCTGGCAAGCTGAATTACGGCTCGTCGGGTAGCGGCTCGTCTCTGCACATGGCTGCGGAGCTCTTCAAGGCCATGGCGGAGGTGGACATCTTGCACGTTCCTTATCAGGGGAGCGCGCCGGCGCTGCGGGATCTGCTTGCTGGGCAGGTGCAATTGGTCTTCAGCCCGCTGGTGGAGACGCTCCCCTATCTCAACAGTGGGAAAATGCGGGGCATAGCCGTCACCACGGCGACGCGTACCCCGCTCTATCCAAATCTCCCGACGGTGGGCGAGCAGATTCCCGGATACGAGATCGCTCTGTGGAACGGCATCCTCGCCACGGGCGGCACGCCGAAGCCAATTCTCGAGAGAGTCTACGGCGCGCTCAACAAGATCCTTAGCTCCGACGAAATGAAGGCCAAGCTGGCCGAGCAAGGCTCGGTGCCCGTCGGCAGCACGCCGGACGAGTTTGGCAAGTTCATCGTCTCCGAGATCGAGAAGTGGGGGAAGCTTGTGAAGATCTCGGGGGCCCGCGTCGACTGAACGGAACCGCCGGGCCATCTGCGATCGTCATGGATGGCTGGGCGAAGGCTGAGCATGGACTGCGACTGAAACTCGAGACGAGAACCAAGCGAATGTCTTCACTGAGCTCCAAGATCAACCCTGATACGAACGTGGCATTTGCGGCCGACTGGCCAGATGCCGTGCATGATCTGCTTCTTAAGATGCAGGTCAGGCAGGTGGGCGTCGTGCCCGACGCCGGGCACGCCCGCCTGATCAAGCTTTTCGAGGCTGACAAGCAGAGCAAGGTCGTGCGTTTGACGACCGAGGAGGAGGGGGTCGCCCTGCTCACCGGAGCCTGGCTTGGTGGCGAGCGCGGCGTGCTTCTGATGCAGAGCAGCGGCGTCGGCAACTGCATCAATATGCTCTCGCTCCCGATCGTCTGCCACGTTCCGATGCTCATGCTGGTGACGATGCGAGGGGATTGGGGTGAGTTCAATCCATGGCAGGTGCCGATGGGGCAGGCGACGAAGGCCGCCCTCGAGGCTATCGGCGTAATCGTGTGGCGTGCCGACAGTGGCGCAGAAGTCATCGAGAAGGTGACGGGCGCTGCCAAGATCGCCTTCAACTCGAGCCGTCCGACGGCCGTGCTGATCGGTCAGAACGTGCTTGGTGCAAAAGACTTCAAGGAGCTTGCGAAGAAATGATCTCCAAGAATGGTAGGCTCCATCGCCGGGCCGTGGTTGCAGAGCTTCTGCGCGATCGGGGCAATCTTCTGCTGATCGGCGGGCTTGGCGCACCGGCCTGGGACATCACCGATGCGGGAGATCATCCGCGGAGCTTCCCGCTGTGGGGCGGTATGGGCGGAGCGGCAATGATCGGGCTCGGCCTCGCGCTTGCGCGTCCTGATGATCGGGTATGCGTGATCACGGGCGATGGCGAGATGCTGATGGGCATTGGCGCGCTCGCGTCGATCTCCGTGCGTCGGCCGAAGAACTTTTCGCTAATCGTGCTGGACAACGAGCACTATGGCGAGACGGGCATGCAGGAAACGCACACTGGCTTTGGTGTCGATCTCGCGGCGATGGCGACTGCAAGTGGATGGCCGATTTCACGCAAGGTCACGAAGCCGGCGGAGGTTACGGAGCTGCGCAAGCTCGTGCACGAGGGCATCGGCCCGATCTTCGCCAACGTGAAGATCGACTCGGAACGACTGCCGCTAGTGCTTCCTCCGAGCGAGGGAGCTTATTTGAAGAATCGCTTCCGCGAAACCGTTCTGGGCCCGGAGGCGCACTTCGCTTGATACGGCACGATGGAGCCGAATGGCCCGAGTATCGATCGCGCCTCTGTCGGGATCGCGCCGGAGGATAGGTTCGAGGCATTCAATCTCTTCCCGGTTTCAGTGGCCGGGGCTGCTTATGGTCCCCATTGGATGGGAGAACAGTGCGTAGATGATCACTGAGGACTTGCGAGCTGGGGTTGTTTTGATCAACGTTGAGGCGGGTGTGTCCAATACAGTCGCTCAGAGACAGATATGACAAAAGTTCGATCGCTCAACATCGTCGCGGCACCTATCCGGGTTCAGGTGGAGGACAAGCTGCGGCTCGCGATCATTGAAGGACAGTTTCATCCCGGCGCGCATCTTTCGGATCGAGAGCTGATCGAGATCTTCAATGTGAGCCGGACGGTAATACGCGAGGCAGTCCGCAGTCTTGAAGCGGAGGGCCTCGTAACCAGCATTCCGCATCGCGGACAGTTCGTCTCGATCCTCTCCGCAGACGAGGCGGCGCAGATCTATGCGGTGCGCGGCGTACTCGAAGCGCTTGCGGGGAAGGGATTTGCAGAGAATGCAACCCGGGAGCAGGTGGCGGAGTTACGCGCCGTCTTCAAGGAACTTGCGGCTGCCAAGAAAAACCCCGATGGCGCAACACTGCTCTCCATCAAACGTCGCTTCTACGACATCCTGCTTTCCGGCTGCGGCAATCAATATGTGACCCGTATGCTCAACCAGATGCTCAATCGGAATACACAGCTCAGAGCGACGTCATTGTCCGATCCGGACCGTCTCCCGAACACTATCAAGGAAATCCGCAGGATCGTGACCGCCATTGAAGCCCGCGATGCCCAGGAAGCTTGGGCTGCCTGCCTTGACCATGTCACCAAGGCAGGTGCGGTAGCGATCGCGATCCTGCGCCAGCGGGAACTGCAGCGCGGTCCTTATACGGTCAAATCAACAAATGGAAGAACGACTAAATGAGCAAGGAACTGTTTGAGAAGGGCTTGAAGATCCGCCGCGAGGTGCTTGGCGACAGCTATGTCGATCGCTCAATCAGTCGCGCGGATGATTTCAATCGCCCCTTTCAGGAACTCGTTACGGAGTACTGCTGGGGATCGGTTTGGGGACGACCGGGGCTGCCCAAGAAAACACGCAGCTTTCTCAATCTGGCATTCCTTATAGCGCTCAACCGTCCGCATGAGCTCGAGCTCCATATCCGTGGTGCGCTCAACAATGGGCTGACCAAGGCTGAGATCATGGAGACCTTCTTGCAGGCTACGATCTACTGCGGCGTGCCCGCTGGTGTCGACAGTTTCCGCGTTGCGCGGAAGGTCTTCGAAGAAGATGGCATTGAATAGATGGCCGACGTAAGCACAGGCCGCGGGCCGATCGGTTTTGTCGGTCTCGGCAACATGGGTGTGCCGATGGCTCAGTGCCTGCTGCGCGCCGGCTATTCAGTGTGCGGCTTCGATGCCAGTCCTGCCAACCTGCAAAAGTTCGCGACCCTCGATGGCGCGCTGGCCGCAAGCGATCTAGGGGATGTCGGGCGACGTTGCCGCGTCATTATCCTTATGCTGCCCGACGGCAAGATTGTTCGCGATGTCGTGCTCGGCGATGGCGCTGCGCGCAAGGGGCTGGCCTCGGTTGCCGCGGCGGGAGCGGTGATCGTCGATATGAGCTCTTCCGCACCGACGGGTACGCAGGAACTTGGAGCCGAACTCGCGCGACGTGGCATCGCACTGATCGACGCGCCTGTCTCTGGCGGCGTCAAACGGGCCATCAGTGGGACGCTCGCGATCATGGCGGGCGGGGACAAGGACGTGATCGCCCGATTGCAGCCGGCATTCAAGGCCATGGGCACTGCGATTGAAACAGGGCCGCTCGGCTCGGGCCATGCGCTCAAGGCTCTCAACAACTACGTATCGGCTGCGGGCCTGCTCGCAGCGTGCGAAGCGCTCGATGTCGCGGAGCGATTTGGCATCAACTCCGAGACTATCGTGAAGGTCCTCAATTCTTCGACGGGCAAGAACAATAGCACGGAGCACAAGCTTGCTCAGTTCATCGTCTCGCGTGCATTCAACTCCGGCTTCTCCATCGGCCTGATGCGAAAAGATCTGGCCACCGCAGTTGATCTGGCCAGAGCGATGAATGCTGGAACGCCGCTTGCCGGAGCGCTTCTCGAATCATGGACCGATGCGGAGAAGCGATATGGCGGAGCGGCTGATCACACTGAAATACACCGCTTGGTCCTAGATACGGCTGCTGCGTCAGCTCCGACGAGGTAGCAGTTCACCGTTGCCTCGAGCGCCGGGCCTGCCATCGGCATCCACGAGTTTTGCTGGAAGAACAGCCCAATGCCATCCAAATTTCTCGATCGCGACGACATCGCGCCCTATCTCGACCAGGAGCAGCTCGAGTTCCGTGAGGTCGTCTTTCGACTGCTCGAGAAGCACGCAACGCCGGAGTATCTGCGGCACTGCGACGAGAACAAGAAGTTTCCCGAGGAGCTTCTCAAGGTCATTGCGGACCAGGGCTGGTTCGCCGTCACCTTGCCCGAGCAGCTTGGCGGCATCGGCGGGTATCTCGAAATGGTCGGCTTGCTCGAGGCCATGGGCTACTACAGCACCGGCCTTGCCCGTTATTGGAACATCAACGTCAACATGGTGGGCGGCGCGATCGCTCATCTTGGCTCTACGCAGCTGCGCGAGAAGCTCATTCCTGCCCTGAGCGAAGGCAAGGCGTATTTCGCGTTTGCACTGAGTGAGAACGGGTCGGGATCGGACGCTGCCAGCCTGCAGACGAGCGGCATTGTCGAGGGCGACGATATCATCCTCAACGGTACGAAGATGTGGATCACCGGCGCCTCGACGGCCGACTACATCCTGACGGCTTGCCGGACGGCCAGGATGGAGAACAAGCAGGCTGGGATCAGTCTGGTTCTGGTGCCGCGAACATCAAAGGGTCTGCAGGTCAATCCGATCGATCTGCTCGGCGGGCACATGATCCGCACATGTGAGGTGAATTTCGTCGACGTGAAGGTGCCCCAGAGTCTCATCGTCGGCGATATCCACACCGGCTGGATGCAACTGCTGGGGGTTCTGGCCAAGGAGCGTGTTGCGCTGGCCGCCATATGCACCGGCGCCATGCAGGCGGCCTTCGATCTGGCGCTGGGCTATACGAGGGAGCGCAAGCAGTTTGGCAAGAGCATTGCCTCGTTCCAGATCAGTCAGCACAAGCTGGCTGATATGCAAACCCAGATCGATGCCAGCCGTCTGCTGGTCTACCGCGCCGCCAAGTTGCTGAGTGATGGCAAGCCCAGCAATGTACCGTCGTCGCAAGCGAAGTTCTTCGGCTCCGATACCTACATGCGCGTCGCTACGGAGTGCCTGCAGCTCATGGGAGCCAATGGCTACTCGATGGAGTACCCCATGCAGCGTCACTTCCGCGAGGCCAAGCTGTTCCAGATCTTCGGAGGGACGAACGAGATCCAGCGCAACATCGTGGCGCGCGAACTTACATCCAACTGATACACCGCAAGGTAATCAATAAAGATCCGGGAGAACGCTGCCATGAGTACCCCAAAGCTGCCGATCGAAGTCGAGACAGTGCAGACCGATGTCGTTGTCGTAGGCGGCGGCGGTGCGGCTTCGCGTGCTGCGCTGTCGGCGAGGCGAGCTGGTGCCGACGTGCGCCTGATGACGAAAGCGCCCCTGCAGAGCGGCGGCAGCACCGTGCATGGTGCGAGCGAGATCATGAGCATGGGCGCTGCGGGCTTCGGCGATCGGTCCGACAGTCCGGAGATCCATTATGAAGACACCATGCGGGCCGGGCGCGGCTTCATCGATGCAACGCTTGTTCGGGTACTGGCGGAGGATGCGCCGCAGAGGATCAACGATCTGATCGAGCTCGGCGTGCCGCTGGACAGAGCAGCGGGCGGCGAGGGATACAAACTGATCAAGAGTGATTTCGGTAGCTATGCTCGTGCGCTCGGAGTCGGCGGCAAGACCGGCAAGGCGTTCGTTCATGCATTGTCGGACGAGCTTCAGCGTACCGGCGTAAAGGTCGATGCGCCGGTCATGCTCGTCGATCTCGTGCGTGACGGCGACGGCGCGATCGCTGGTGTCCTTGGATACGATCCGAACCGCAAGGTCCTCATCCATTACCAGGCACCGAGCGTGGTACTTGGAACGGGTGGTATCCACGGCGCCTATGAGCAGCAGGTTTCGACGCCGGAAATGACGGGCGACGGCCAGGCCATTTGCTTCCGTCACGGTGCCGAAATGGTGAACCTGGAGTTCCATCAGGTCGGGCCGGCGCTGGTCCGTCCGTATGTGCAGCTGTTCAGCGGATCGTGCTTCGTGCTGCATCCGAAGCTGCTCAATGCAAAAGGCGAGGAATTCCTCCCCCGGTATGTTCCTGAGGGCGTGTCGCTGGATGAAGTGTACGACAGCAAGGTCTTCCCGTTCACGACAACCAACATGTCGCGCTACATCGACATTTCCATGACGCGGGAGGTCGCGGAGGGGCGCGGCACCGAGCGCGGCGCAATCCTCATGTCGTTCGCTCATCTTTCGCCCGAGCGCATCGCGGAAGTAATGCCCAACACGGCCCGGTGGATGCGCGAGCGCGGCATAGACTGGCAGAAGGACAAGCTCGAAGTCGGAACAGCATTCCAATGCATGAACGGCGGCGTGCGCATGACGGGTCCGGATGCCCAAAGCACCATTCCCGGTCTCTATGTGATCGGCGAACTCGCTGGTGGCATTCGTGGTCCCGACCGCCCGGGGGGCAACTCGCTTGCCGAGGGGCAGGTGTTCGGTCACCGGGCCGGCACGGCCGCCGCGGAACGCGCGAGCAAGTCGAAAGCAGGATCGGCAGCTACGCTTGCCGACACGCTGCAGTTCCTCAGCCGCGCCTTTGTTCCGCGCAATCACGATATCAATCTCGAACAAGCCGCACAGACGATCCGCCACAACATGCAGAGGCACTGCCTTGTCGAGAAATCGGCGGATGGATTGACGACGGCTCTGGAGGCCGTTCAGGCTATTGGCGCCAAGATCGAAGATGACCTTCAGATCACGCCGGAGACGCTGCTGCAAGGTCTCAGCGTCCGCAATATGGCCCTGACATCCGAGTTGGTCCTTCGCGCTTGTCTCAATCGGCGCGAGACGCGCAGCTCGCACTACCGCCTTGATCATCCGGAGAGTGGGGGTGACGCCTATCGGCTGAGCTACATCATGCAGCGGGATGGTGAGGAGATTGCGCTGCGTGCACACACCTACTGAGGTGGGAGCGAAACAATCAAACAGCGAGCTGACACAACTATGAGCAGCAAAAAACTGCCGCTGAGTGGCTACCGTATACTCGATCTGACCGTCATGACCGCGGGCCCGGTCGGTACGATGATGTTGGCCGATATCGGGGCCGACGTGATCAAGATCGAAGAGCTCAAAGGCGGCGAGCTCTCGCGCAACATGGGCACGATCTACATCGAGGGCGAGAGCGCGAGCTTCCTTTCGCAGAACCGGAACAAGCGCAGTGTGCGCCTTGATCTCAAGCAGCCGGCGGGGCGTGACACCTTTCTGCGCATGGCCAAGACCGCTGACGTCGTGGTCGAGAACTTCCGGCCGGGGACGGTTGACCGGCTGGGTATCGGCTATGAAGCCGTGAAGGCCGTGAACCCGGACATCATCTATGCAAGCATTTCGGCCTTCGGGCAGACTGGCCCTTATGCGCACCTGCCCGCCAATGATCCTGTCATCCAGGCGCTGAGCGGCCTGATGGCGATGACGGGAGAGGCCGACGGGGATCCGGTCCGCATCGGCAATCCATTGCCTGATTTCAATGCGGCTGCGCTTATGTGTTTCTCGGTCTGCGCGTCACTCCTGCACCGCGAGCGCACCGGAGAGGGACAGCGACTCGATCTATCGCTGCTGGGCGGCGCAATCTTCAGCACCATTCCACGTGATGGCGAGACCTTCCGTTCTGGCAAGGCGCCCCAACGCTTCGGCAGCGGCCATCCCGCATTTGCGCCTTATCGGAACTACAAGGGCTCCGACGGCTCCTATTTCTTCCTGTCCTGCTTCACGGAGAAGTTCTGGTCATCTCTTTGTGACGCCGTCGAGCGGCCGGATCTGAAGAAGGATCCTCGCTTTGCCACTAACGTGGTGCGCTGTCAGAACCGCGAGCAGCTCGATGCAGAATTGCAGGCGACCTTCTCCGGACGCACGACTGCTGCATGGATGAAGAGCTTCGAGAAGCACAATGTGCCCGGTGCGCCGATCCAAGACCTGCATCAAGCGCTGCGGAGCGATCCGCAGGTCGCTCACAACAAGACGGTCGTCGTATTGGAGCACCCGGCGGCCGGCCCCTTCGAAATGCTCGCGCATCCGGTGAACTACCGGTCGACGCCGGCACAGTATCGGACGGCCGCTCCCCGGCTCGGCGAGCATACGTTCGAGGTTCTGGGCGAGTTCGGCTTCTCACCGGGCGAGATCGATAAGCTGACGCAAGGTGGCGTCGTTGCCGGCCTGGACGATACCAAGTCCTAGATCGCCGGCGGCGGCAGCTCGCCTCAGACCTGGAAAAAACGAGAGCTGACAGGAGGAGCCCATGGGGCCGCTCGCGGGATACCGTGTCGTCGAGATGGGGGGGATCGGTCCTGGCCCCATGTGCGCGACGATGCTTGCCGACATGGGCGCAACGGTTGTTCGGATCGATCGCACCGTGCCGGCCGGACTGGGGATTCCTCGGCCCAGCCGCTTCGATCTGCTGAATCGTAACCGCCATTCCATCGCGCTCGATCTGAAGCGCCCGGAGGCGATCGAAGCCACGCTCAAGCTGGTCGGGCGGGCCGACGCACTGATCGAAGGGTTCCGCCCCGGCACGATGGAGCGTCTCGGCCTGGGGCCGGACACCTGCCTCGCGCGCCGGCCGCGCCTCGTTTATGGCCGTGCCACCGGCTGGGGACAGGAAGGGCCGTTCGCGCAGGCGGTCGGTCACGACATCAACTACATCGCCGCCACCGGCGCACTGCATGCCATCGGCCGGCGCGGCGAGCCGCCGGTTCCGCCCCTATCCCTTGTTGGCGACTACGGCGGCGGCGGCGCGATCCTGGCGATCGGCATCCTGGCCGCGCTGCTCGAAGCACGCGGCTCCGGCCGCGGCCAGGTGATCGACGCCAGCATTCTCGACGGTGCCGCGCTGATGCTCACCACGGTACTCGGTCGTTACGCGAAGGGCGAATGGAAGGACGAGCGCGAAGCCAACCTGCTCGACGGCGGCGCACCCTTCTATGCGACCTACGCAACGCAGGACGGCCGCTACATGGCCGTGGGTGCGATCGAGCCGCGCTTCTATCGCAAGCTGCTCGCGGTGCTGGGGCTCGCCGAAGCCGA
>CAUJKI010000640.1 GCA_963205015.1 Pseudomonadota bacterium | reverse complement strand
CGCGCAGCGGAAAATCTACGTTGAGATCGGGGCGTGCCGGAGCCCGCGTGCCTTCCTTCAGGCGCTTCTGGATGCGCTCGAACGTCTCGAAGCTGATCAGACCCTCGTGGAGACCCTTGCGAAGAGAGACACCCCAATCCGGCGCCTCCACATATCCGGCATAGAGGAGCTTGGTCAGAATCCTGTGCACATGCTCGTTCCGCACGACACCGTAGCGGTCCTTGGGAAAAGCCGGGTGGCTTTCAAAGAAGCGTTTCACCTCGGCCTGCGAGGCGAAACGCCCGGAGGCATAGCCCTCGAGGCCTTCCTGAATGATCGAGGCCAGCGGCTCGTCGCGCACCAGCACCCTGCCTTGTCCGGGCGAATGCACATGCTTGAAGCCGATGCACGATATGAAGGGCCAATAGCCGTTTTGCACACGGGCGCGCATCCGGTTGCGGGTCTGCTCCGCGTTCTTCTGGCGCTGATGCTGCGAGACGGAGGCCAGCAGGTTCTCGACAAGGATGGAGTCGGAGTCTTCGCCAAACTCGATGGACGGGCTCTCGAGGCGCCCCCCGGCGGCGGCTATCGCATCGCGCAGATCGAGGTGCGCTTTCATGTCTCGCGCCAAGCGTGAGATATCGTCGATCAGGACGACATGCGCCGTGCGCCTGTTCTTTTTGAGATAGGACAGCATCGCCAGCATACCGGGACGGTCGATGATCCCGCCTGATACGGCTTCATCGGAGAAGACTTGCGCGACCTCATAGCCTTTCATGCGCGCGAACTCGCGGCAGCGCGTCTCCTGCGAACCGAGACCATGCCCCTTTTGCATCTGCGCCACGCTGGACACGCGGGCGTAGATGACGGCGGTGGCCGTCTCGGATTTCGGCTTGGTAAGCTGTTGGCTCACGGCGCTTCCCCCATTGTTTGACCGGAATCCGTTTTGAGCTAAGGCCCGCCCGCGCGCTCAATCCTTACAGACATCTGGATGGGGGGATTCTAGCACATCGGCGTCGCCGCGAAGAGCGCCGTCTTCGGCAAGCTGTCCAGAAGCTTGTTGAATCGGATGAAGGCCGAAGCCCATGTCGACGAATTGCAGAACGATGGTCCACACCGTCTGAACGTACTCGAGCTTCTGCGCTTCAGTCAGATCGCTTTCGCCGAGGAAGTGTACGAAGTCTTGCGCGTCGAATTGGATCGCCAGCTTCTGTTGTGTCGAGGCACTTTCGGGAGCGGACGTTTTCGCTTTCTTCATGGGGTGTTCGTGCGACTCGTGTGACGCGTGACGGGACGACCCGTCCTTGAACAAGCCGTCCATGAGGCCTGGTAAGTCCGGCAATGCACTGCGGTGCGGTAGTGTCGCAGGATGGAGCCCGGCAAGCCCCCCAGCAAGTGGGATTCCCGGTGACTGGCGTGCACTTGCGTGAAGTCTACGCGAATGAGACTCTCTACCTTGGCCCTACAGGCGCCCTTGCGCAACGCGGTCGACTGCGTGACCGCTTTCCTTCACTGACAGGCTGCGAGATGAGTATCGATACCTATGACACGCTGGCCAAGTCTTTGGGGCCGACTTGCATCTCGTGCTGATGAACGATCACCGGCTCATCTGCGAACGGCTGCACGCCACCGGCGATTTTGTTCTCCTGCTCCGGTCAGCCTGGATCGCTCTTTGACGGTCAGCGTTAGGACAGCGCTGCGGCGCGCCACTAGAGTAATGCGAGGGCTGGTGTCGGCCAGCACAGGATATCGGAGTTGTCGTTGTCATTCGAACCTAAGACCAAAAAGACCTCCGGTCTCGGTGGCATCCGTGAGACGCACTGGCAGGATGTAGTCCTCGATCCGGAAGCTCTTGTCGAAGCCCTCCTTCGGCAGCGCATCGGAGTTCATTGTGACGAGATACTGGAAGCCGTGCTCCTTCGAGCTCTGCGCCCCCAACTGAATTGCGCGCGCTGTCTGTCGTTCATCGACGCCATCAAAAAGGTGGCTGTCATGCACGAGGAAGCCGGGCGAGCGGCCGCGTTTCTTCCCCAGAATTGCGAGCATCATGTCGAAGCAGAAGATCTGAACGTTGCTGATGCCTTTGCTGCGCTTCGACTCGATATTGACCTCAAACAGCGGCCCATTGTTGGAGTCGGCGATCGTCAAGCTGCCGGCTCTCTCGTAGAGGGCCTCGGATAAGCTCTCGAAGGTGAGGATGGCCTCGCGGATGATTTCACCTCGGTCATGAATGTCGTCTTTCAATGCCTTGGCGATCTGCGCCCGTTTGACGTTGAGGTCGGCTTTCGTCGTTTCAAGGGTCTCGGCGGCCTCAAGACGGAGCTTTAGGGTGCCAATTTCGGCGTCGACCCGAGCGGCCTCTTCAGCGAGCCGATTGAAGCTTTCGAGCGCCCCACCGGCATTGAGAATCGCCATGATCTCGGCGCGCCGTTGATCGTAGCGTGTTTTGGCAGCCTCACGGTCGGCGATACGAGCCTCCGCCGCCTCGATTTCTCCGCTGAGATGCGAGCGACGGTTGGCCACTATGGTACGGTGGAATACCTCAACCTCGGCGTAGCGACGCGTGACAGCCGTGGGGAGGATGACACCGGCTTCCTTATAGAGGGCTTCGAGATCGGCCATCGCCGGCTCGGCTTCCGTGTCGAGAGCGCGGCGGAGCTCGAGAACGAGCTCGCGATCGATAGTGTTTTCGTCGTTGAGAACGCCGAGCTTCTGTGTCAACTCCGAAGCCTCGCGCTCAAGGGCCGTGTATTCCGGGACGACCCGAAAGCTTCTGATCTGCTGTTTCAAACGCTCGGATCGCGCCTCGGCGACGGTAAGCCTGGTCCGCAAATCTGCTGCCTTCTCAAACAGGCGCCCCAGGTCTCCGCCCTTGGCTGCTTTGCGCAACTCGCCGGTCATCCGCTCTTGGGTTCGAAGTTCTTGCAAGCGTTGCGATATTGTCCAGTCGAGGCCAAGAAGATAGCTGATCGACACTTGCTGATCCCAGGGCTGCTGCTTCTCGGCATGGCGAGCGGGCTCGAGGAAGCCACCGGCCCCCTGTCGTCGGACGAAGTAGGAGATCAACGACCGGTACGTCGGCTCGAAGCGCGCCCGCTCCTAGTGCTCCCGCCGTGCCTGCAATCCGAACCAAATGTGACCGAGCACGGTCTTCCAGTCCTCGTTCTCAAGCTCCAGCGAGCCGCTCGCATCGTCGAGCGTTGGCTTGATCGGCCAGGAGGAGGGATCACCGTCGATGTGAACGAGCGATGGTTTCGCGCCGCGGCGGCCGGCCGTGATGCGCGTCGAACCAACGTCGATCGAGAGCTCGAATTGCCATGGTGCGAGGGCGCTGCTGCGAAAGATGCTCGACTTATCGGCATTTGCGCCGAGAACGAAGTGGATGAGCTCGATCAGGCTCGTCTTGCCCGCACCGTTGCGGGTTTGTCGGTCGGTAGCTCCGGCGCTCTTGTCGGCGAGTAGAATACTGAGGCCGGGCTTCAGCTTGAGAGTCTTGAAGCTCGCTAGATCGCTGCTGACGAGGTGGATCATTCGGCCGTTCTCTTCAGGACCCCACGGTCCAGTTCGACGGCCCGCATCAGGAAGAGCAGGTCGAGCGTCAGCACAAACCACTCGTATCCAATAGGCGAGGACGGTGCGTAGGTGGCGCGCGCTCCTCGCACTTCGTCCCAAAGGCGCGATACGGTCATAGGCTGCTGTAAGATGCGCAGAATCTCCCCTCCCACACCGATCAGGGCGCGGTCGCCACGTACGTGCTTGGTGGGCAGGATCATGGGTCGGCCTTGGCGGCAGTGTTGTCCTCAAAGATGTCGCAGCGGTCGAAGAAATAGCACAATACGGCTAGGGCCGCAGCCTGCCGGCTGGGCTCAGACTGCCGGCCAATGAAGTTCTGGAGGTGCCCAAAGATGGTATCGGCGTCAAGTTCGAGCGCCTTGAGAGACTGATACTGATCACGCATTGCTTATGCGATGCGCTCTCCAACGTCGGGACGCACCATCTTGTTGATGTAGTCTTCGACGCGAGCCTCCTTCCTGCGCCCCAGCCGCAGCAGATCGGCTGCGTCCGCAGACAGCCTGTTGTTTTCAACCTTCTTCTGCGACGGGGGCGTTAGTGATGCGTTGGGGTCTGGTTCTTTTCGAGCAATCGCATCGATGATCGGCTTGAGGCCTTCGAAGTCGACGTTCTCGAGAGCGGGGAGGCCTGCCCGCGGCCCGAACAGATCCTCCAGTTGGTGAAGGTCCAATCCCAGAGTGAGCGTCCGCAATTCCGGCTCGGACCAGGGCTCAAGCTGTACGGGCACATGATGCTGTCCGAGTTCGGCGAGGCAGCGCGTGACCTCGGGTGAGAGACCATTGCGGTCATTGTGGATGAAATGCCAGATCTTGATGAAATCGCGCCAGTGCGTCACGGCGCCTACGAAGTCGGTACGTATCTTGGGAATGGTCCTCTTGTCATCGAAGCGATCCGGCGCATAACACTGGAACATCCCACCGGTGCTGCGCCGCAGCCCATCACACTTCAGGTCTCCTTGGGCGCCATAGGGGCGAACCTCTTCAAAGTCGGCCCCAAAAGCGTGGCCGGCGATCTTGACGAACCATGCCTGGAACTCGGTACCGCGCTTATCGACGAACGCTTCCTTGAACGCCAGTCCGTAGAATGCGCGCTGCAAGGCATCTGGCTTCATACCGATCGTCCTCATCAGCCAGCGAAGATGTGCAATCTTGCGCGTGCGGAGCGCGCGCGGTGACCAGGAACCAAAGCAACGCCCCGCTCTGCAGGATCACGCCGAAGCGAATCGCAGCCTGGTAAGCCTCCGCGGGCGGATGACCGGCCTCCGGCACCCAGAGAGACACGATCAGGCCCGTGACGGACTGCAACGCGAACGCGCCGGTGAGGTGCAGAATATTGAGCGCGGCGTTCGCCCGCGCCGACATCTCCTTCGGGAAGTACTCGGGCAGGATGGCGAAGCTGAGCACAGTTGCGGCGCCGACGGCCGCGATGATCGCCCACGGCATGCACGCCGGCACCGGCACCCGCAGGGCGAGAGCGAGCTGCGCCGCGATGAAGACGATGGCTATGGCCGCGAGGCATGTCTCGCGCGTCACGCCTCGCGAACGCAATCGCTCAGCGCCCCAACCGAGAAGCAAGGCGCCAAAGCTGAGCGCCAGCCCCATCAGCAGAAGATGATGCACGATATCCGCACGCTTCGTGCTCGAACCATGGCGCCGCCCACAGGCCTTGCAGCGACCACGATGTGCCAATGCACATCGTCGACAGCGGTGCGAGCCGTAGAAAGCGCGCGTCCCGATAGATGTGGCGCAGCTTCACAGGCGGCGGACGGGACAGCGGCGCGATCGGTGCAACCTCGGGCACGATGACAAAGACGGCCAGCGCACAGAGCGCGGTTATTGCGCCCAGCAACAGGAACAACCCGCGCCAGCCGAGCATGGCCACAAGGGCTTCGGCCGGCGCGGTGGCCGTGACGGCACCCAAGGCCCCGAGCATGACCACGCAGCCGTTGGCGAATGCGATGCGCTCCCGCGGGAACCACAGCACGATCGCCTTGAGGCTCGCCATGAGCGCGGCGGCGACACCGATGCCGATCAGTCCTCGGCCAAGCATCAGTCCGGGCATCGACGTCGCGGTCGCAAAGACGCCGGCGCCTGCGGCTGCAACGATCAGAGAGGCGGCTTGCACGCGACGCGGCCCATATCGGTCGAGCAGGATGCCGAGCGGGAATTGGACCGCTGCCATGGCGAGAAAGTACACCGACGTGAGCAGGCCGAGATCGGCCGGGCTCAAGGCGACCTCTTCCGTCAGCGCACCGGCGATGAGGGCGTTGATGGTGCGGAACACGTAGCTCAGGTAGTAGCCGGCCGCGAAGGGCAGCAGCACGAGGACGAAGGATCGCCAGGCGGCCATGGATGCTCACCATTCCTGCTGGACCAGAGGATGTCGTGCCGGCGGGCGATCTCGGACACGTTGACGCCCGGCTCGAGCGCCTTGGCAACGATCGCGATCTTCTCCGTCTCCGCCCAGTCCCGACGCCGCTCCGGGCCTGTTATCACCTCGACCCGCCGCGGTCGCCGGGCCGAAGTTTCATCGCTACGCTCAAACTTAATGTCAAATCGATCCCTGCACCCACGCGCTAACGTGACCGCTCAAATCACGCCATGGCAGGTGGGATCGGGACACCGCTTACACTCGAGGAGGAATCGAGCCAGATCACAAGGCCATAGACGAGCATGAGAAGCGCGGCGACTGTGTATGAGTAGGTGCCGCGAAAGCCGATAGTGCCGCCGAGCACGACAGCGTATGAATGCAGTAAGCGAGCGCATAGGCCATGGCCGAGCGGTTCTTCAGGATCGGGCGGAAGTCGTAGAGCGCTACGGTTGATGTCATGTCGGATTGACAAGTGACGCTAGCCGACGCCCCACTTGTAACCGACAGTCGAGATCCAGGGCACGAGGATGAGGAGCATCACAAAGGCCAGTAGCAGTGCAACGAACTTCAACGAGGCTTTGCTCACCTGCTCTATAGAAACTTTGCTGATCGCGGAAGCGACAAATAGCGTCACGCCGAGCGGTGGCGTCAGGAACCCGACCTCACACAGCACGACGAAGAGAATGCCGAACTGAACGGGGTCGACACCGAGCTTCATCACAATCGGTAGGAAGATCGGCGTCAGGAGTACGATTAGGCTCAAGGATTCACCGAACATGCCGCATAGCACCATGAATGCCGAGAACAGCACGAGCATGAGGATCCGATCCTGCGTGAGCGACATGAATCCGCCGGCAATCTCCTCTGGTATCTGGTAGAGCGTAAGAAGTTTCCCAAATGCCATGGCTGGCCCCATGATGATCAGGACCGCGCCCGTCAGCTTGCCTGCCGCCACCATGGAACGGGCGATATCGGCAAGCGATAGCCGTCGTGTCGCAAAGCCGGCCCCCATTGCATAGATGACGGCCAGCATCGCCGACTCGGTCGGCGTTGCCGCGCCGGTGTAGATAGTCCCTAGAACCACCATTGGCATGACCAGAGCCACGCGCGCGTCCCACACGGCGCGGAGGAAAGCACGCAGCTCGAACCTCTCGCCGGTCGCCCTGTATCCGTACTTCTTGCCAATGATCAGGCACATGATGACGAGTAGCGCGGTCAACGTCAGTCCTGGCAGGACGCCGGCCGCGAACAGACCGATCACCGAGACGTCCTTGGTCATGACCGCGTAGACGATCATCGGATTGGACGGGGGGATGAGGATACCGAGCGTGCCACCTGTCGCGGCAACGGCGGCCGCGAACGGTGCCGGATACCCTGCCCGAATCATCGTCGGGATCATCGTCCCGCCGATCGCGGCGGTTGTCGCCGGACCGGAGCCCGAGAGCGATGCGAAGAACGCGCACGAGATAATGGTCACAACGGCAAGCCCACCGGGCACATTGCCGACAGCGATGTAGGCGACGCGAACGATGCGATCCGTGAGCCCGGTTCGCATCATGAGCTCACTGGCAAGAATAAAGCCAGGAATGGCAATGAGCGGAAAGAGACCGGCGCCGGTGTAGAGCGTTTGCGCCATGTAGACGAGCGGGATCGGCGTCAGCAGCAATCCTGCCAGTGTCGCGATCCCAAGGGAATAACCGATCGGAATACCCAGCAGCAGTGCGATGCCAAGTGCGCCAAAGACGACCGCGGTGATGTGTGCTTCAGTGAAGAATTCGGCCAGCATGACGGGCTCACAGCTGCTTCTTCATGGGATCGTTTTCCTCAGGCTCTGGCCTCATGTACGTTTGGACGAGCCGGAAGCACGTGAGCGCGAACGTCAACGGGATGACCATATAGATCCACTGCATGGGGATTTGGAGTGCCATGGAGGGCTCGGGTCTTTCGATCGCGCTCTCGACCAGCAGCATTCCCTGCCAGATGACGAAAAGATTGAAGCCGAGCCAGAGCACATCGCCGATCACAAAACGCCAGCGTCGCAAGGGCGGCTGCAACCAGTCGAGCTGGGCGGAGACCCGGAAATGCGAGCGCTCTTTGGTTGCCAGCACGGCGCCAAAATAGAGCTGGAAGACGAATGCAAAGATCGCCAGCTCCTCGGCCTTGTGCGAGAGACCCGTCAGGAAGGGATGGCTGAGGAAGTAGCGAACCACTGCCGAGTACGACAGGCAGGCCACCAGGATCGTACAGAGAACGACGAGGACGGCTTGCTCGAACCAATCATCGAGCCATTTGAGTGTGCGCATCGCAGATCTCTTGGGAGTCTGTGTCGCCGACGAGACGAACGCTCGCGCAGCGGACATGTGGCCGCGCGAGACGCTCGGGGTTCTCCAGGATCTACTTGGCTTCCGAGACCTTCTTAAACCACTCCTCGCCGATTTCCTTGCGGTACTTGTCGTAGACGGGCTGGACTGCTTTGACGAAGGCTTCGCGATCCGCGACCACGTTGACCTTCACGCCGACGGTCTGAAGCTTCTTCAGGCCATCGAGGTGCGACACGGCGGACACCCAGCGTTGATACTCTCCGGCCTCGAAGCCCGCACGCGTGATGGCCTCCTGGTGCTCCTTCGGCAGGGCTTGAAACGCCTTATCGTTAACAAGGATCACGGCGAGGCCGTAGAAGATGTTGATGTACGAATAGTTCTTCAGAAAATCCGTGAACTTCATGTCGATCATGCCCTGCGGCGGCCCTTCGAGGCCGTCTGCGACGCCCTGCTGGAGAGCCGTGTAGAGCTCACCCCAATCGATGGCTGCTGTGGTAGCACCGAGCGCGGCGTAGCTGTCGAGCATCACCTCGTTCTTGGGCAGACGTAACTTCACGCCCTTGAGGTCATCCGGCTTGTTGATAGGCCGGATCTTGTTGATGATCGCACGATCACCCCACTCGAAGACCGAGATGATGCGCACACCGGAAGCCTTGCGATATCCCTCGAACAGCTCCTTGCCGACAGGCCCGTTCACCACCGCATTGGCGTGATCGCGATCGCGGAAGATGAAGGGCATGATCGTGACGTCGAGCGGCTTGTACCAGATCGACGCGTTGTTGATCGCAACCAGCGTGAGATCGAGCGTGCCGAGCTGCACGTCCTTGGCCGTGTTCTGCTCAAGGCCCAACTGGGAGTTCGGAAAGACCTTCACTTGGATTGCGCGCTTGGTGTACTGATCGACGAGCTCGGCGAACCGATGGGCGCCGAGATCGTAAGGCGAGCCGGGCACGACACCATGCGCCAGGCGCATCGTCTTCTGAGTTTTCTTGATGTAGGGAATGTCCTGTGCCGCCGCCGTCATGGGTGCGATTAACACAGCTAGTGTCAGGCCGAAGCCGGCGAATGTCGTCAAAGATCCCTTGATGCGCCTAAGAGCTGCATCCATCGCAATTCCTCCCTTAACTCATCGTGCATTTTGATCGCCTTACGGCGCACGTGCGTGCCTTGACAGCAATCGAACTGCATCACTAGTTTTCTCTCGTGTCAATTATTGAAGCTTAGCGTTCCACTGAATGGAACGTTTGTGATGAGCACCGAGAGCGCGTCGAGCGAGAACTCGGCGCTCCCGGTCGACGCAAAAAAATGCGCATTGCTCGTCACACCAATGATGAGGGAAACGGTCAAATGTCAGCTTCTGCCCATCCCACACTCTCCGGGCGCGTCGCGATCGTGACCGGAGGCGCGGCCAGCCTGGGGAAGACTATCTCTCAGGGTTTGGCGAGACGTGGCGCGTCGGTCGTGATCGCCGACCGTGACATTGCTGCCGCGTGCAACGTGCAAGCATCGATCGCCGAGGCGGGGGGCACTGCGGTGGCTGTCGAGAGCGACGTCCTCGACAAGAAAGCATTGGATGAGCTTCTCGCGCGGAGTGTCGCGAAGTTCGGCTATGTTGACTGCCTTGTGAACAACGCGGGCATGCTTGGCCCGATCCGACCGCTGATAGAGACCACGGATGAGGAGGTCGATCACGTGTTCGGCCTCAATGTGCGCTCGGTCTTCACCTGCACGCGCGTGGTGGCGCGGCACATGATCGAGCAGCGCCGAGGCTCCATCGTCACCATCGCATCGGTGGCTGGAAAGGATGGGCCGAAGGATATGTCCATCTACGCCTCGAGTAAGGCGGCCGTGATCGGCTTTACGAAGTCATGGGCGAAGGAGCTGGTTGCGCATGGTATTCGCGTCAACTGCGTAGCTCCGTCTCTGATCGAGGCCACCGGCATGCAGGGCGAGATGCCGGACTGGTTCTCCAAGGACTCGATCGGCCGCATTCCCATGGGGCGCGCCGCCCGCGCCGACGAGGTTGCGAATATCATCGCATTTCTGCTTTCGGACGAGGCTAGTTTCGTTACGGGCGCCTGCTACGACGTCAGCGGCGGCCGGGCGAGCTATTGAGCAGCGGAGGGTGAAATGGCCAACTCCCTGACAGCGCTGCCTTCTGTCGACGACGTGCGTAATCAGAACGACTTGACTGGCCGGATCGCCTTGATCACAGGTGGCGGGTCAGGCCTCGGTCGTGCCATGGCATGGGGCTTGGCCTGCCACGGCGCGAACATTGCCATCGTCGATCGCGACATTGCCGCCGCGGAGGCCTGTGCGGGGGAGATCTCAGCCGGCTGCGGCAGGCGCACGCTGGCCGTGCGCGCCGATGTCAATGTCGAGCAGGACGTCGAAAGCGCGACGGCGCAGGTGCTCCAGGATCTGGGCGCGATCGATATCCTGGTGAACAACGCCGGCCACAATATTCGCAAGCCGCTGATCGACTACACGCTTGCCGAGTTCGATTCGTTGCACGAGGTGCACGTGCGCGGCACATTCCTCTTCTGCCGCGCCGTCGGTCGAAGCATGAGGGAGCGCGGGCGCGGCGTCATCATAAACATCGCGTCCATACTGGGGCATGTCGGAGCGCGGAACGTCGCGCCCTACGCCGCAGCGAAGGCGGCAATCGTGCAGCTCACGCGCGTGCTCGCGCTCGAATTCGCGCCGCACGGCATCCGCGTGAATGCTATCGCGCCCGGCTATATCGACACGCCGTTGACGCGCCAGCACGCACAGGAAGTCCGCGACCGCATTACCCAGACGACGCCGCTCGGACGCTTCGGCGAGGCACGCGAGCTGATCGGCCCGATCGTGTTCCTGGCATCGGATGCGTCGAGCTTCGTAACCGGCAGCTCGCTCATCGTCGATGGCGGCTGGACGGCTCAATAGCGCGCGGACTTGGCCCTGAAATACAACGCGAGCAGTCGGATAGACGGGCAGACAGATGGACGGGGATTGGGACTACATCATCGTGGGGGCCGGCTCGGCGGGCTGCGTCCTCGCCAATCGGCTCTCGGCCGACGGCCGCACGCGCGTGCTCCTGCTCGAAGCAGGCGGCAACGACCGATACATCTGGATCCACATCCCGGTCGGCTACTTCAAGACCATGCACAATCCCCGCACTGACTGGATGTACAAGACCGAGCCGTGCCCGGGCCTCGGGGGTCGCAGCCTGGATTGGCCGCGCGGAAAGGTGCTCGGCGGCTCGAGTTCCATCAACGGCCTGCTGTACATCCGTGGGCACGCCTCCGACTTCAATCACTGGAGACAGCTTGGCTGCGCTGGATGGGGCTTTGGCGATGTGCTCCCCTACTTCATGCGCGCCGAGGATCAGGAAAGGGGCGCCGACGACCATCATGGCGCTGGCGGGCCGCTCGGCGTCAGCAATATGCGCATTGAACGCGAGATCTGCGAACGTTTCATCGATGCAGCCGAAGCCGTGGGCGTGCCACGCACGGACGATTTCAATGGCGAGGAGCAGGACGGCGCCGGCTATTTTCAGCTGACGGCACGCAATGGCCTGCGTTGCTCCACGGCGGCCGGCTATCTGCGGCCGGTGAAGCGGCGCGGCAATCTCGCGATCCGCACGCACGCGCACACCCAACGCATCCTTGTCGAGAATGGGCGCGCTGTGGGCATCCAGTATTCGCTCGGCGGCAAGCAACACGAGGTGAAAGCCAGGCGCGAGGTCATTCTTTCTGCGGGCGCGATCGGCTCGCCGCAAATTCTCATGCTGTCAGGCATAGGACCGCCCGAGCACCTGAAGGATCACGGCATCGAGGTTGTCGCGGCCCATCCCGGTGTCGGCAAGAACCTGCAGGATCATCTGCAGGTGCGCGTCGTCTACAAGCTCAATCGGCCGATCAGCGTGAACGACGAGGTCCGCAATATCGTCGGCAGGACCATGGCCGGCATCCAGTTCATGCTCACGCGGCGCGGGCCGCTGGCCATGGGAGCGAGCCAAGCCTGCGCTTTCGTGCGCACGCGACCTGGACTGGAGGCGCCGGATATCCAGTATCATGTCCAGCCGCTGAGCGCAGACAAGCTCGGCGAAGGCCTGCACAAATTCTCGGCCTTCACCATGTCGACATGTCAGCTCCGGCCGGAAAGCCGTGGGGAAATTCTCCTGAAGTCTGCGGACGCCTCTTCCTCCCCGGCGATCCATCCCAACTATCTTGCGACGGAGCTGGACCGGACGACGCAGGTTGCCGGCATGCGCTTCTCGCGCAAGATTGCTTCGGCTACGCGCCTGGCGGAAGTGATCGAGTCCGAGTATGCGCCAGGAGCGCACGTGCAGACTGACGAGGAGTTGCTCGAAGCCGCGCGTCAGTCGTCTACGACGATCTATCATCCCGTGGGCACCTGCAAGATGGGCCACGACGAGATGTCCGTCGTCGATGACCGTCTTCGACTGCGCGGCATATCCGGACTTCGTGTGGTCGATGCCTCGATCATGCCAACCTTGACCTCGGGCAACACGAACGCTCCCACGATCATGATCGCCGAGAAAGCTTCCGACATGATCCAGCAGGATGCGCGATAGAGCCGCCGCCGATGCAGCGGTCTGCGGTGTTCCAATCTCTGCACTGCGCGCCGGCTAACACAGATGGAGATAGCAGATGAGCAGCGCCGGCAACCCGGGCTTCAAAGGAACCATCGGCCAGACATACCGTGACTCCAAGCCGTGGTGGCCGGATCCCCCTGCCGCTCCGAACGGCGCGCCGAATATCGTATTCCTAGTGCTCGACGACGTCGGTTACTCGGATCTCGGCTGCTATGGCTCGGAGATCACGACACCGCGCATGGATGCGCTCGCTGCCAAGGGCGCGGCGTACTCCAATTTCCACGTCACCTCGATGTGCTCCCCTACGCGGGCTTGTCTGCTCACGGGGCGCAACGCCCACTCGGTGGGTGTCGGGATCATCGCCGAGTGGTCCAGCGGATTTCCCGGTTACCAGGGGCAGGTCGGTGCGCAAGCGGCTATGATTCCGCAGGTCCTGCGCTCTCATGCCTACTCGTCCTACGCGATCGGGAAGTGGCACCTGACCAACATCTCGGACTACGGCGCCGCTGGTCCCCACGACAATTGGCCGCTCGGCAAAGGCTTCAACCGCTGGTACGGCTTTCATGGCGCGCTGACCGACCAGTGGCATCCGGAACTCTGTCAGGACAACCGCCCGATCCAGCTGGAGAGGCCGGACGAATATCACCTGACCAGCGACCTCGTGGATCACGCGATCGGTGATGTGCGCGACCACTTGAGCTCCGGCGTCGGTCGCCCATTTTTCCTCTACGTGGCATTTGGCGCCTGTCACTGGCCGCACCACGTGCCGAAGGAATACATAGAGCGTTACGTCGGCCGCTACGACAAGGGATGGGATGCGATCAGGGAGGAGCGGCTCCGGAAGCAGCTTGCCCTGAAGTTGGTGCCGCCAGGAACGACGCTCGCTCCTCCCAATCCGGACGTGAAGCCGTGGGAGGAGCACAACGAGGATGCGCGCCGTCTCTTTGCGCGCTTGCAGGAAACGTATGCCGGCTTCCTTGAGCACACCGACACAGAGATCGGCCGGCTTGTCGACTATCTCGGATCCGTGGAGCAGCTGGACAACACGCTGATCGTTCTTCTCTCGGACAACGGGGCGAGCGCGGAAGGCGGGCCGACCGGCGCGATCCATTTGCGCAAGCACATGGTCTACGAGAAGGAGACCGTGGCGTCGTCGTTGCCGTTCATTGACCGCATCGGCAGCGAGATGGCCTACAACCACTACCCGACCGGCTGGGCGCAGGTCTCCAACACGCCGCTGAAGTGGTACAAGAAGCACGTGCATGGCGGCGGCGTGCGCGCGCCTCTCATCCTGCATTGGCCGGGACACATTGAGAACCCGGGTTGCATCAGGCATCAGTACCACCACGTTACCGATATCGCGCCCACGGTGTACGATGTCCTGAAAATCAGCGCGCCCGAGCAGTTCGAAGGTGTGCCGCAGCTGCCGGTGCATGGCACACCGATGACGTACACATTTGAGGCCGCGCAGGCGCCGACGCGCAAGGAGACGCAGATTTTCGAGCTGCTCGGCGATCGGGCGATCTGGAGCGGCGGTTGGAAGGCCGTAGCCCATCACACCAAGGGCAACGATTTCGCGCGCGACATCTGGGAGCTCTACAAGCTCGATGATGATTTCGCCGAGATCAATGATCTGGCGAAAGCCCAGCCCGACAAGCTGCAGGAGCTTCTGGATTTGTGGTGGCAGCAGGCCAAAGATTTCAACGTGCTGCCGCTGGATGATCGCGATTGGGAGCGCGCCGCCGAGCGACTGAAGATGATGCCGGCGGTCGATTATGAGTTCCACGCCGGCATGTCGCGCATTGACCGGCTGACATCTCCAGATATCACCGATCGCAGCTATCGCATAACGGCGACATTCGACGCGCTCGACGAGCGAGCGCAGGGTGTAGTGCTCTCCTGGGGCAGCCACTTCGGCGGCTTCGTCCTGTATTTGAAGGACGGCCAGGCCTGCTATGAGTATGTCTATTCCGAATCTGTAACTCACAGGATCGCTGCTGATTGGCGGCCGCAGAAAGGCAGGGCGCAGCTGGAGCTACTGATCGCGCGCACGGGGAAGAACGCGGTACGCGCGAGCCTCAGTGCAAACGGACGCGAACTCGGCAGCGCGGACATTCCCAAGACATGGCCGACCCACGGCACGACGGCCGGCCTGAACTGCGGCCTCGATTCTGGAGCGCCGGTTTCCTACGCGTACGACGCGCCGTTCCCATTCACGGGTGACGATCTACGCGTTGCAGTGCGGCTCGCGATGGACAGTGAAAGTGAGCACGGTGCTGCCTTCAATGCAGTGTTGAGGGAGCAATAACTTGCGTCCCGAGAGACGAGCAGTCTGCAATTAGCCGGAGCGCGCCTACCAGCGTTCTCTGCGCGCTTGCCAATCACAGGTATACGCTTGCGGGTAGTAGGTCGATGTGCGCTATCTCTGGCGTCGTGCCCCCCTCGTTTGTCAGCGATCTTCTAGAGGACTGAGATCAGCATCGAGCCTTTTCGCTAATACATGGAAACCGCTCGACTTCCGCTCTTAACCTTCATGCCGACGCACACGCGTTGGCACTGAGCACTTGCGGAACAACAGTTCCCGACTTCCGGTTATGGGATTTTTAGTCGACGCACCAGCTCGACGAGAGGCAGAAAAGCGGACACTACACAATCCGGGAATGGTCGGGCAGTGCGGGCGACCAATGACGTCCGCTTGACGTCCTTATCGGCTATCGTTCTCGTTCGGGTTATTGAGAGCTATGGCTGGCCATCGAGCAGGCTATACGCGATGTCCAGCCTCACGAAGAGCATGAACCTTAGACCAGCATGCGCACGGGGTCTTCGATCAAGGCCCGAAAGGCGTTCAGCAATTCGGCGCCGTCGACGACGCGATGATCGCAGGAGAGCGTGCAGCTCATGATGGTGGCCGCCTCGATGCGGTCTCCGACTACCACGGCACGCTTCTCGCCCGCGCCGACGGCGAGAATGGTCGCGTGCGGCGGGTTGATTACGGCGTCGAAGTTCTTGATGCCGTACATGCCGAGGTTCGAGATCGAGGTCGTGCCGCCCTGATACTCGTGCGGCGCCAGACGACGCTTGCGGGCGCGCTCGGCGAGAACCTTCATCTCGTTGGAAATTTCGCCGAGCGTCTTTAACTCGGCGTGACGGATGACCGGCGTAAACAGGCCACCCTCGACTGCGACCGCGACGCCGACGTCCGAGTGGCGGTGGCGCAGCATGACCTCGCTGGTCCAGGTCGCGCTCGCGGCGGGCACGTGATGCAGCGCCAGTGCCAGCGCCTTGATGACGAAGTCGCTGACCGAGAGCTTGAAGGCGCGCGGGCCGTCCTTTGGTGCCGCGGCGTTGATGCGCTCTCGCGCGGCGAGGAGCTGGTCGAGCCGGCAGTCGAGCGACAGATAGAAGTGCGGGATCGTCTGCTTCGACTGCGTTAGGCGCTCGGCAATGACACGGCGCATGCCATCGTGCGGCACGAACTCGTAGCTGTCCTTCTCGTAGAACGCGAGGATCTTGGCATCGGCCATCGGCGCCGCCATGGCAGATGCCGCGGCGGCCGTGGTCGCGAGCGCCGTGCTCTGCGCGGGAGCGGCGGCGGCTTGCGCGGTGCCGCCCTCAGCGGCCGCCTCGATGTCGCGGCGGACAATGCGGCCATGCGGGCCGGTGCCGGCGACGCGGGCAAGATCGAGACCGACCTCCTTGGCAAGGCGTCGCGCGAGCGGTGAGGCGAAAATGCGCGTCCCCCCAGCATGCCCGTTCGCGGCGGGCTCGGTCGCGGGGGTGGCGGCGGCAGGAGCTGGCGCCGGGGCGGGCGCAGGCGTCGCGACGGACTTGGGCGCGGGCGCGGCGCCGGCCTTTTCACCTTCGCCGAGTAGCACGGCAATCGGCGTGCTGACCTTGACCTTGTCGGTGCCTTCCGCGATCAGCAGAGAGCCGACCGTGCCTTCGTCGACGGCCTCGACTTCCATGGTCGCCTTGTCGGTTTCGATCTCGGCGATGATGTCGCCGGAGCGCACCTTCTGACCTTCCTTCACGAGCCACTTGGCGAGCTTGCCCTCCTCCATGGTCGGGGAAAGGCGGGCATGAGGATTTCGGTCGGCATGGTCGTTTCCTGCTCGCCGCTGGATTGCGCTATGGCTTCCTACCAAGGGAGCGCGGCGTCGGAGGTCGGCTCATACGGACATAGGCTGTCAGTCTGCTACACTGATCCGACGCTCACATCGACGCCGACGCCGGTCGTGGTGAAGCCACCGTCAACGGTAAGCGTCTGGCCGGTTATGTAGCTTGCGCGCACATGATCGAGAAGGAAGCTCGCCGCGTGCGCTATGTCTTGCGGACTGCCATAGCGACCCAAGGGGACTCTGCTCGTGTACTCCTGCCGGAACTCCTTCGTGTGGAGTGCAACGACGAGCGGGGTATCGATCGGCCCTGGAGCAATCGCATTGACACGAATGCCGGCAGACGCCAGCTCGAGCGCCATAACCTTCGTCAGATTGATAACCGCGCTCTTCGTTGCGCCGTAGGCCGTGCGTCCCGCGATGCCGGTCACGCCGGAAATCGACGCGATGTTTACGATAGCTCCGCCACCGTTCACACGCATGGCCGAGATAGCCGCCTGAGACGCGAGAACCAACCCGACTATGTTCACCTCGAAGGTCTGGCGAAGGAGCTTCGGGTCGGTTTCGATGAATGAAACTTCTCTCGCTATCCCTGCCGAGTTGACCAGCGCCCTGATAGGGGGAGCCGTCTGAGCGATCTCCCGAACAACCCGGGCGACAGCCGCTTCATCGGTGACGTCCAACGAGAACGCCTGGATCGAGGCGGACGCGCCATTGTCAGCAAGGGCCGCAACAGCCTCTTCATCGCAGTCAAGAGCCACGACGTGCCAACCTTCACCGGCGAGCTGCCGAGCGGTGGCAAGGCCGATGCCAGAGCAGCCCCCCGTCACGAGTGCTGTTTGAGTCGCATCCATATTGATCTCTCGCAGTTTTAAAGCGCGTCGAGGCGGTCAGGCGGCGGGTTCGGTCACTCCAATAGCACCGACCACCTCTTGGATTGCATCAACGATGCGACGTTGAGAGGGGATGGTCCACCGCTCGAGCTCATCGTTGTAAGGCATCGGGATCTCTGGCGCGCCGACGCGAATGATCGGCGCATCCAACCAATCGAACGCCTTTTCATTCGCGATGGCGGAGACCTCCGCGCCGAAGCCGAACCGGGTCCATGCTTCGTGAGCGATGACAAGGCGCCCGGTCTTGCGGACAGAACTGAGAATAACATCCTCGTCCAGCGGCCGCAGCGTACGGGGATCGATGACCTCGACAGAGATACCCTGTTCGGCGAGTTGCGCTGCAGCACTAAGAGCACGAGGGACCATCGCCATCGTCGCCACGACAGTCACGTCGGTGCCTTCTCTTTTGACTTGGCCCTTGCCGACCGGAATTGCGTACGGTTCCTCCGGCACTGGTCCATTGGAACTCAGATAGAGAAGCTTGCTCTCGAGAAACACCACGGGATTGTCGTCGCGTATGGCGGAGATCAGCATGCCCTTCGCATCGTATGGTGACGATGGCGCCATGACGACCAGGCCCGGCACATGCGCGAACCATGCCTCCAGCGACTGACTATGCTGCGCAGCAAGCCTGACGCCGCCGCCCTGCGGTCCGCGGATGACTACTGGAACTTTCGGTTTGCCGCCGAGCATGAAGCGGAACTTGGCGGCCTGATTGACCAGCATGTCCATCGTGAGGGCAACGAAGTCGAAGATCTGGATCTCGATGATCGGGCGCAGCCCGGTGATCGCGGCCCCGATCCCACAGCCGGTGAAAGTCGCCTCCGAAATAGGCGTATCCAGAACGCGGTCTTTACCGAACTTGTCGAGCAGCCCCTTGGATACTTGAAAGATGCCGCCGGTCGTCGCTATGTCCTCCCCCATGATGAGGACGGACGGGTCCTCTGCCATCTCCTGCGTGATGGCTTCATTCAGGGCCTCGACAAATGAGATCGTCCGATGTCCTGGTGAGGTCGGCTCCTCCCAGGGCTTGTGGGGTGCGTATACGGCTGACAATGCATCTTGGGCGCTCGGCGGATCGCTCCCGAGACCGAACTCAACGGCTGTTTTGATTTCCGCGCGAACTTCCTCTTCGAGTTCTGAGATCTCGCTCTCCGCCATGATCGTGCGCTCGCGCAACATCGCCCCTGTGATCTTGATCGGGTCACGCGCAATCCAGTAGTCCTGCTCCGATTGTGGGCGCGGATCTGCAAGATTGGCCCTCATGGAATGCTGCCCCCACCGATAGGTGAGTGCTTCTATGAGGCTCGGCCCGCCACCGTTGCGCGCTCGTTCAATGGCTTCCCCCACAGCAAAAAAGACTTCCTCTGGGTTGTTTCCATCAATCCGAATGCCCGGAATATCGTAGCCGGCTGCACGGGCAGCGATCGAGCTGCCGGACGTCGTGGCCGATGAGGCTGTCGTGAGTGCGTACTGGTTGTTCTCGCAGACGAAGATCATCGGCAGATGCCATACGCCAGCGAGGTTCATGGACTCGTGAAACACGCCTTGATTGGCCGCGCCATCACCAAAAAATGCGACGGCAACGCCACCTTCGCCTGCCATCTTCGCACTGAGTGCTGCACCGGTGCAGAGCGGCATGGCAGCGCCGACGATGCCGTTTGCACCGAGAATCCCGAGATCGAGATCGGCTATGTGCATGGAACCGCCGAGACCTCGGCAGTATCCGTCGATCCGTCCCATGAGTTCCGCCATCATTCGTCCAAGGTCAGCCCCCTTGGCGATGCAGTGGCCGTGACCGCGGTGGTAGCTCCCGACGAAATCCTGGGGGCGTAAGTTGGCGCAGACTGCCGAAGCGATGGCTTCCTCGCCGACATAGCTGTGCGCCGTCCCCTTGACGATACCCTCGTTGAAGAGCTCGATCGTCCGATCTTCGAACATGCGAATGCGCAGCATGGTGCGGAAGATCGATTTCAGCTCGTCCGCCGGAAGCAGCATGTTCCGCTGCTGAGAGATAAAAGGGGGCGCCATGGTGACTAAGGGGTCTCCGTGTATGGATCAAACGCGGTTGGGAAGTGCGAGGAGCTCGGGAAGTTCATCAAGGCGCGCGGCACGCCGACCAAGACTGCTGGCCAAAGCGACAATCTCGGCAACAAGCTCGGCGTTGCGGGGCTGGCGAGGTCCGCCATAGTCCTCGATCCCGACACGCACATGCCCGCCGCGCTCGATTGCAAGCTGGCCAAGGCCGTCCATGAGGTCCCCGTTCCGCAGGTTCACCATCCATGGAATGTGAAATTCCACGAGCATGGAGAGATACGCCTCCAAGCCTTCCCGATTTGGCGGTAGTCCGAAGACCAGATGCCCTGCCGAAAACTCGAGCTTCACGATGGAGCCTTGTGGAAGTGTGCCGGCGCACGCGTGCGCAAGGACGATCTGGAGAAAGCCGGGCTCGAATATCGACATCGTACAGCCGAGCTTCCGTTGCCTGCAGAACTCGAAGGCGTAGCGCACGTCACCGAACGTATTCTGGTAGACCAGCTCCTCGTCCGTCTCACCGGTAGGTGAAAACGATCCCCAGTTCACTGTGCCCGGATCAATAGGCGCAATCCGAAGCACACCCGCATCGGCCATCTCCTTGAGATGAGCGTAGCGCTCCGGAATCGGCAGATGAGGTCCGGCGGGCAAAGTTGGATAAAGCACCGCTTCAGGATGTTGATCCAGAACGCGGCCGAATGCCTCGACATAGGGCGCGTGATCGTGCCGCGCTACCTTGCCGACATAAGGATCGCCAGCATGGGCGTGGACGATGGTGGCACCATTCGCAAGGCAGATATCAATATCCGCCGCCATCTCGTCGGATGAGATCGGCACATGCGGGTTCTCGTCCTTCGTGATCAGGCCATTGATGGCCACTTCGACGACAAGCGGAGTCGAGGGGCTCTGCTTGATAGGGAACCGCATCTACAGTCCTCCGTAAATGACACGCGGGAGCCAAAGAACGATCTCCGGGAAGTACATGATCAGCGCCAACCCGATGCATTGCAGCAGCATGAAAGGCCATAATGCGTTGAAGATCTGCTCGATGGTTATGTGCTTGGGAGCAACGCCTTTCAGGTAGAAGGCTGCAGGGCCGAAGGGTGGCGAAAGGTAAGCGATCTGCATGCAGAGATTGAACACGACGCCGAACCATAGCGGGTCGTAGCCGAGTTTGACGATGATCGGCAGAAACACTGGCACCGTGAGGAACATGATTCCGATCCAGTCGATGAAGCATCCGAGAACTAGGAACACCGCAACGATGACCAGCAGGGATCCGACCCCTCCGAGGTCGAGAGCTGTAAACTGGCTCTGCAAGAATTGAATGCCGCCGATCGCGTTATAGATGCCGACAAGACTGTTGGTCCCGAATACAAGCCAAAGAACGATGCCGCACGTGAGCATCGTCTGCTTGCAGGCCCCATAAATCATCTCCCAGGTGAGTTCTCGGCGGATTGCCGCCGCAATCGCCATGCCAGCGGCGCCAAGCGCGGCAGACTCCGTAACCGACGCGATACCGAGGTAGATACTGCCGAGTACGCCTCCAGCTATCAGCAGAGGGAGGGCGACACTCTTGAGGAGGAGTATCTTCTGTCCGAAGGAAATGTTTCGCTCTTCCGGTGGTGCGGGAGGGCCCAACACCGGATTGATGCGGCATCGCACAAGAATATAGATGATGTAGATAAACGCCAGAAGCAGGCCAGGGATGAGCGATGCCGCAAACAGATGAGAAATCGATACGTTCGCCGTCAAGCCATAGAAGATCAGAATGATGCTCGGAGGAAGCATGGTGCCGAGTGAGCCACCAGCGCAAATCGTACCGATGGCAAGCCGCTGGTCGTAACCGAGACGGAGCATCTGCGGCAACGCCAGCAGGCCCAGCAGAACGATCTCACCACCGATGATGCCGGTCGTCGCCGCCAGGATCACCGAGACGATCGTCGTGACAACAGCGAGCCCGCCCGGAGTCTTCCCTGCCCAGACACGAAAGGCATTGAAGAGCTCCTTCGCCATACCCGACCGCTCGAGTATCGAGGCCATGAGCACGAACATCGGCACCGCTACAAGCGTATATCCGTTCAGGAGCTCGTAGGTGCGCGCAGCGAGGAGGGAAAAGCCACCCAAGCCGAAGTTGGTGTAGGCAATCACTGTCGCTATGAAGCCAGCAGCGAACGCGAACGGGACCCCGACAACGAGAAGTACAATCAGACCGACGGCGATGAGCAGCGAGATTGTCCCAATGTCCATTGGTCAATGCCTTCTGCTTCGTGCCGAAAGAAGAAGCTGGACAAGGAACAACAAACAGCACAGCGCGAAGAAGGCGCGCAGGAACGGCGGGAGCGGGACATCCCATACCCGCCCGGTCGTCTCCGGCGTCCAGCCCGTCTCATCGAAAACCCAAATTCCTTCGAATGCCTGAATCGCAAACGCATAGGCGAGCGCCGAGAGGTAGATTGTGCCGGCAAAGATCGATAGGCAATGACCAACGGTTCTGACGAGAGTGCCTTCGCGATCGTAGAGAACGCCGATCCGCAAATGAGAGTCACTCGCCATCGCGAATGGGCCCCCGTAAGCGAAAGCGACCGCAGACACGGCGATCGACAGCTCGTGAACCCAACTCGTCGGGCTGCCGAACACGTAGCGCATCATCACCTCGTAGCAGGTGATAGCGACTACGACGGCGAATAGGACAGAGATCATCTGCCCCGACTGCTCGATGAAGCAGTTCAAGCGCGTTCTCAAAGTGGACCCCCGCCAGAGTACAGTCAGGCGGGTGGGGTTCGGACCACCCACCTGCTGTTCTCAAATCACTTAAGCAATCCGGTCTTCTGCATGTAGGAGCGATGGCTTTCGACGATGGCGCCGGCGAGCTTATTGCGCTTCCCCCAGCTTTCGATGATGTTGAGCGATGCCTCGCGAAGCGCTGCATAATCGGCTTCGGGCAGCTCGATCAGCTCTACGCCGATCTCCGAAGCCTTCTTGCGCGCCTCCTGCTCCTTTTCGCCATAAAGCGCGATCTGGCGCTCGCTGAATGCCGCGAACTCACTGGCCAGCTGCTCCTGGAGCTTGGGCGAAATGCTCTTCCACTTAGCCTGCGAGAAGGAAAGCTCGATAACGGGCGCGGAATGTTTGGCGAGCAACGAGTACTTGGCTGTGGGATGAATACCTGTCTCGAGGTTCAGCAACAGTGCGGCCATATCGGCGCCGTCGAGAACGCCTGTCTGTAGCGCGTTGGCCACCTCGGGAAACGGCAGTGTCACAATGCTCACGCCTAAAGACTTCAGCAGGTCCCCTACCAAGCCTTCGGGCGCGCGCACCTTGAGGCCCTTGAAGTCGGCAAGGGATTTTACAGGCCTGCGCATGGGCATCGATTCCGCGGGCCAGAACACCGCGCCAACGAAATGCAGGCCTGCCTGGCCATAGAGCTGCCTTGCCAGCTTCAGCCCATCGCCATCCACGAACCACTTGTCGCGTGTGGCAGGGTCCGGATAGAGCGAGAGCGTATCTCCGAGAACGGCAAATGCCGGATTCTTGCCTGCGAAGTAGACGGGCGATGTATACTGGCCATCGAGAATGCCATTGCGGCAGGCATCGAGCGTGTCGGGCGCCTGTACCACCGAGCCGAGGGGGAGCGTCACGATGTCGATCTCGCCCCCCGTCTTCTCCTTCATCAACGCGCCGAACTCCTCGAACTGTCGCGTCGAAATCGTTCCTGCGCCGAGGATCGTTTGAACCCTGAGCTGCACCGGCTTCGCGTTTGCCGAGCCGATAAGGTAGGGCGCTGCAACAACGCCGCCGACGGCAAATGTGCCGACTTTCAGAAAAGTTCTTCTATTCTGCATCGCACTCCTCCCTAGTCCACACGTGTGGTTCTTCATTTCATCGCGAGAATGGCCTTGGCTTCCTCTGGCGTTGCTATCTCGCGTCCGATCTTTTGCGCGATCTTCACGACCTCCCCGATAAGCTGCGCGTTGCTC
>CAUJKI010000639.1 GCA_963205015.1 Pseudomonadota bacterium | reverse complement strand
ATAGGCTATATGTGAACGCGGTGGCCCAACAGCTACCGCCCCTACAACCCGGACCAGGAAGAACCATGACCCTTGCGCCGGATGCCGACGTCTTGCCGCCCTTCGAGAACAGCTATGCGCGGCTGCCGGAGCGCTTCTACGCGCGCCTCGCGCCGACACAGGTGAGGGCGCCGCGTCTCGTCAAGCTCAACGAGGGGCTGGCGCGGGAACTCGGGCTTGATCCGGCTTATCTGGCATCTGCTGAAGGCGTGGAGATCCTTGCCGGCAACCGCGTACCGGGCGGCGCCGAGCCGATTGCCATGGCCTATGCCGGCCACCAGTTCGGCGGGTTCAGTCCCCAGCTTGGGGACGGCCGCGCAATCCTCCTTGGCGAGGTGATCGACCGGAAGGGCCAGCGGCGCGATATCCAGCTCAAGGGATCGGGGCCGACGCCCTTCTCGCGGCGGGGCGATGGACGGGCGGCGCTCGGGCCGGTGCTGCGCGAGTACATCATCGGCGAGGCTATGCACGCGCTCGCCATTCCGACGACGCGGGCGCTCGCCGCCGTGACGACCGGCGAGGACGTCATGCGCGAGAAGGCGCTGCCCGGTGCAGTGCTCACGCGCGTCGCGGCAAGTCATATCCGTGTCGGGACCTTCCAGTTCTTCGCCGTGCGCCGCGATGAGGAAGGGCTCAGAGCGCTGACCGACTACGTCATTCAGCGGCACTATCCCGATCTTGCCGGGAGCGAGAACCCCGCGGTGGCTCTGCTCGTTCGCGTGATCGACAAGCAGGCTGAGCTGATCGCGCGCTGGATGCTCGTCGGTTTCATTCACGGTGTCATGAACACGGACAACATGGCCATCTCGGGCGAGACGATCGATTACGGTCCATGTGCGTTCATGGATACGTACGATCCCGCGACGGTTTACAGCTCGATCGACGAGCACGGCCGCTACGCTTACGGCAACCAGCCGGTCATTGGTCAATGGAATCTCACGCGGCTGGCGGAGGCGCTGCTGCCGGTTATCGCCGAGGATCGCGAGAAGGCGGTCGAGATCGCGCAGGAAGCCATCAATGCTTATCCCGGAAAGTTCGAGGCGGCCTTCATCGCCGGCTACCGGCAGAAGCTCGGACTCTTCACCATCGAGGATGGCGATCCGGCGCTGGTGAGGGCGCTTATGGATGCGATGGCCGCGAGCAAGGCGGACTACACGTTGACCTTCCGCAGCTTGTTGGAGGCGGCAGGTGATCCGGTGGCCGATGCCAAGGTGCGCGCGCTGTTCGGCGATCCGGCGGCCATCGACAGTTGGCTCGCGACATGGCGGGGCCGGCTCGCGCGGGAGGGCGGCGATCCGGCGGGGCGCGCCGCGGCGATGCGCGCGGTGAACCCGGCGTTCATTCCGCGCAATCATCTCGTCGATGAGGCGCTGGCCGCGGCTGTCGACAACGGCGATCTCGCGCCCTTCGAGAAGCTACTCGGTGTGCTCGCACGGCCTTTCGACGATCAGCCGGACGTCCCCGAATATATGCTGCCGCCGCGCCCGGAGCAGGTCGTCCGGGCGACGTTCTGCGGGACGTGATCAGCGCCCGATGCGCATCACGTGAATACAGAACTTCAAACCTTTCGCTGCCGGTGAGATTCAGACGCAAAAATGCCGAACGTGGCGCCGATGAGGACCAGCGCCGCGGCGCCCGCGAGAAGTGCCGCGACCGGTCCGTAGAGATCGGCGATGAAGCCAAGGGCGAGGGGGCCGATGACGTAGCCGATGTCGCCGGTCATCCGGAATGTGCTCATGGCGGCAGCGTTCATGCCGGGCGGTGCCGAGTCGGCGGCATAGGCCGCCGGCGCCGCGCCCCCGGCGGCGATCGCGATGCCCCAGACGATGCAGGCCGCGACGAACCATGGATATGACGGCGCGAAGCAGAAAAGCACCATCGAGATGCCGCTGATGACCGTCACGGGCACGATGACCGTCTTGCGTCCGTAGCGGTCGGCGAGCCAGCCCGCAGGATATGCCGAGAAGAGCCCTGCAACGCTTCCGAGCATGAGACCGAAGCCGATCGCGCTCACGGAGATGCCGAGGCGCGCTGTCGCGAGGATGGGGATGATGGCGAACAGGCCGCCCGTACGCACCACCGCATTCATCAGTGAGATCAGACTGACGAGGACGTAACCCGTGTTGCGCGTCAGTGTTCGGATCTGGGCGAGGAATGAAAGCTTGGGCGTGGCGGTGGAACTCGGCGCGCGCGCCATATCGCGGGTCTCGCGCACCGCGAACCATGCGACGGTCGTTGCGAGAAAGGCGCCTAGTCCGGCGAAGGTGAACGGTGCGGCCAGCCCGAAGTGCTCCGCCAGCAGACCGCCGGGAAAAGGGCCGATGCCGACCGAGAAAATGAAGGTCCCTTGGTAGATGGCGATCATGCGCCCGCGCACCTCGGGGGTGCTGATGTCGGCGAGTACGACCTGGCCCGTCGTGAGAACGAGGCCGGCGCCGAACCCCGCGATGAACCTGGCGGCAATGAATTCGGGATAGCTCGTCGCCCACGCGCACCAGAGATTGCCGAAGGCCGAGACGAGGCCGCCGATCGCGAGGCTCGGTCGCCGGCCGACCCAGTCGGATATCTGACCGGCCGGGAGCGCAGAGAGGCAGCGTGCGAGACCGTAGACGGCGACGGCCATGCCGATCGCCGAGGCAGGTACGCCGAAGGATTGCGCGTAGAGGGCCAGCGACGGCACCATCGCGCCGAAACCGAGCTGGTTCACGGCAACGAGCACGCACATCCAGAGCAGTATGCGACGTTCGAGCGTCATGCGCGGCTACATTCCGCTCAGTCGCTGTCGCGAACGATCGTTTCGCCCTTGATGTTGTCCACGGTGACGAATGAGTCGTAGTAGGTGATCACGGGCTCGGCGCCGAACCGCGCCTTGGCCTCGGCGCGCCAGGCGGGGCTGAACCAGGCCTCGGCCGCCTCGCGCGAGGTCCAGTAGTAGACGCCGCCCCCGCCGGCCTCGCCATTGAGGAAGTCCTTGCGCAGAAGCCCCTTCTCGCCGAGCGCGCGGAAGGTTGGCGCCGACTTCGTCTGGGCGGCGATTGCCGCATCGCGCGGGCGCTGCGGCATGGGGATCTGAACCACGGCGATAATCATTCCGTGCACTCCTGGGTGCGACGCGGCGCGATTGCTGAAACAAAGAACCGGCGACATCATAGGACAGGCAGCAACTCTGCCAAGCCTGCGCCGGGAACGGGGGAAGACTTGATCCACTGCATCGACGATCGGCGCCGCCGGCGCAAGGGAGATCGGTTTGCCGCCGGCCCCGGCTCCGCAACCGAGACCGGCGCCATGCGCATGACGGTTGTCCGGATGCGCCCGTGACCCGCGCTTTTCTGCCGATTCTCGCGACGCTCTATCTTCTTGGCTTTGCAAACCTCTTCCTGAGGCAGAGCTTCGGCGTTGTGGCGCCCGAGCTCGAGCGTGAGATGGCGCTGTCGCCGGCCGTTCTCTCGACGATCGCGAGCTCGCTCTTCTTTGCCTATGCGATGATGCAGGTGCCGACCGGGATGCTCCTCGACCGCTTCGGGGGACGCGCGGTGATGAGCACCATGCTCGTCTTCACGGCGATCGGAACGGCGCTTTTTGCGGCCGGCAGCACGGCGGAGATGCTGACCCTCGCGCGCGTTCTCATGGGCATCGGCACGGCCGGTGCTTTCACGGGGGCTTTCTATGTCATGGCCAACTGGCTGCCGGCAGACCGCTTCGTGACGCAGACCGGCGCGCTCAACAGCTTCGCTGCGGTCGGCAACCTGTGTGCGACGGCACCGCTTTCGGCATTGATCGTGCTGATCGGATGGCGGCAGAGCTACTGGCTCTTTGCGGTTTGTGTCGCGGTGCTGACGCTTGTGCTGGCACTCGTCGTGCGTGACGCCCCGGAGGGGCATGTGCCGCGCGCGACCAGGAAGGAGACCTTCCGCGAGGTGCTGGCCGGTGCCCGCGAGGCCGTGCAGCAGCCGGGTATGCGACGCTTGCTGGTCGCGGGGCTGCCGATGTCTCTCTCAGGCGTGATGTCGGGCGTGTGGGGCGCGCCCTATCTCAAGCACATCCACGCGCTCGACAACATCGAGCGCGGCAGTGTCCTGCTGCTGATGGCGTTGGCTGGCATCAGCGGGCACTACTTCTATGGGCGCCTCGCACGCTACTTCAACACGCTGAAGTGGCCGATCCTCGTCGGCGGCTCCGTCATTCTCATGGTGGCGCTGATGATGGCGATCATGACGCGCCCGCCACTCTGGTTCGTGACGACGCTGTTCGTGATGACGAGTATCTGCAGCGCCTATCCGGCGGTCGTGATGGCGCACGGCCGGGGGCTCGTGCCGGCCCGGCTCATGGGACGGGGCGTGGCGGTCGCCAACATCGCCCGCCGTTCGGGGGTGGTCTGGCAATCCCTGGGGACTTCCGTGGGCGCCCCTCCCGGCGTCTACGGTCCGGTGTACGCGCTCGAGCGCTTCCGCGACGGCGGCATCGATCCCA
>CAUJKI010000638.1 GCA_963205015.1 Pseudomonadota bacterium | reverse complement strand
CGCTCTCCGAGCGCACGAGCGGGCTTGACGAAAGCCTCGGCTCTCTGATCGGCGACATGCGTCTTGCGCTCGGCATGACGCCGGGCGAGCTCGCGCTCCGCCTCGGCACCACCGTCGATCTGATCATGACCCTCGAGCAGGGTCGCCTGCGGGCTCTGCCGCACTGGGAGGAAACTCAGCGCATCATTGCCGGGCTTTGCAGCCTGCATCGTGTCGACCCGCGCCCCATTCTTCAGCGCATCTACGAGCAGACGAGCCCGACGCATCTCGGCGCGCCGCCCGAGCGCGCGCCAAGCGCCCTGCATCGCACCGCCGACCGGACCGGCGGACGCACGAAAGTGCCTGCCGCCACCGCTGAACCGACGCCGCGTCGTGGCGCGGCCAAGACTGCAGGCCGAAGCCCTGCTCCGAAGAAGCAATGGAGGGCACCCCAGCGCGGGCGCGGCCGTGCGCTCATGGCCGTTGCCGGTCCCATGGTGCTGATTGCCGCCGCCGTCTGGACCGTCCAGGCTCAGCCGCGCGCGCTCCGTGATGTGATCGCAGTCCTGCCGGCCTCGATCTCGAAGCCTGTGCTTGGGGGGCTCGACGCCCTGGCCGTCAGCCTCTCCCCGCGCCGCGATGGTCTGCGCTGGATCGAGGTTGCCGATCCAAGCAGCCGCAAGGCGGACAAGCTTCCAGTGGGCGCGCGCTAGTTACCTCTATTCCACCCCTGGCCGGGCCGCCCGTCGTTTACCCCGGTGAATGAGCCCTGCTCCATTGTTGTGCCGGGCGGTATCCTTGTGCCATACGGCCAGGAGAGCGCATTCCCCCGCCTCCCGAAAGAGTCTTAAGAAGGACGCATGTCGATTCCGCAACAGAAGCTCGACCGGTTGGTCGAGCGCTGGCACGTCGTGCAGGCCGAGCTGAACGCCGGCCCGAGCGCGGCGGACTTCGCGCGCCTTTCGAAGGAATTCGCCGAGATCGATCCCGTCGTCTCGGCCATCGAGGCTCTGCGCCGGGCCGAGACGGAGCGAGACGAGCTCGCCGCGATGATCAAGGCCAGCGGCGCCGATCGCGAGATGGCCGCTCTCGCCGAGGAGGAGCTGCGCGCTGTGAATGGTCGTCTCGAAAGTCTCGAGCACGACCTCAGGATCCAGCTTCTGCCCAAGGATGCGGCTGACGAACGCAACGCGATCCTCGAAGTCCGCGCCGGCACCGGCGGCGATGAAGCGGCGCTCTTCGCTGCCGATCTCTTCCGCATGTACAGCCGCTATGCCGAGCAGCACCGCTGGAAGGTCGAGATCATCTCAGTGTCGGAGAATGACCTCGGCGGCTACAAGGAGATCGTCGCCTCGATCTCGGGGAAGGGCGTATTTGCGCGCCTCAAGTTCGAGTCGGGTGTCCATCGCGTCCAGCGCGTGCCGGCAACCGAGGCAAGCGGACGCATTCACACATCCGCCGCGACGGTAGCGGTGCTCCCCGAGCCTGAGGAAGTCGATCTCGAGATCAAGCCCGAGGAATTGCGCATCGACACCATGCGCGCCGGCGGCGCTGGCGGCCAGCACGTCAACAAGACGGAATCGGCGGTGCGCATCCTGCACCTTCCGACCGGTATCATCGTCGTCTCGGCCGAGAAGTCGCAGCATCAGAACCGTCGGCTCGCCATGCAGGTCCTGCGCTCGCGCCTCTATGAGTTGCAGCGCCAGCAGTCGGACGAAGCCCGCGCTGCCGAGCGCAAGGGGCAGGTCGGATCGGGTGACCGCTCCCAGCGCATTCGCACCTACAATTTCCCCCAGGGGCGCGTGACGGATCATCGCATCAACATGACGCTCCATAAGCTCGATGAGCTGCTTGAAGGCGGCCCGGCGCTCGATGAGCTGATCGACGCGCTCACCGCCGACCATCAGGCGAACCTGCTCGCGGCCATGGCTGGCGGCTCTTGAGGCTTGGTTCACGTGACGCCCGCATCGGACATTGATTTGAGCGCGTGCCAGACGGTTCGCGATGCATTGCGTGCTGCGACGGCCGGGCTTTCCGCGGCCGGCATTGCGGATGCGGCCGTCGATGCGCGTCATCTCGTCGCCTACGCGCTCCAATGCGAGCGGACGGCACTCCTCAGTGCACCCGAGCGGGCGCTCGATGCGCAAGCCATGAACCGTCTCGCCAAGGCGCTCGCGCGCCGCGCCGCCCGCGAACCCGTCTCCCGTATTGTCGGCGCGCGCGCGTTCCGCGGGCTCACACTCGCCCTCAATGCCGCAACGCTCGATCCCCGCCCCGACACCGAGACGGTCGTTGATGCCGCACTCGGCCTCGCCGCTGAGATCCGCGTGAAGGACGGCGGGCGTCTGCAAATTCTTGATCTCGGCACAGGCACGGGCGCCATCGTGCTCGCGCTCCTGGCTGCACTCCCTGGGGCGCAGGCAACCGCCACGGACATCAGCGCGGCGGCGCTCGAGGTCGCGCACCGGAATGCTGATCGTCACGGGCTGGCCGACAGGGTACGCTTTGTGCGGTCGCACTGGCTTGAAGACGTGACAGGTCGTTACCATCTCCTGGTCGCGAACCCACCCTACATTCCGAGCGGTGAAATCGGTGCCCTCGAGCCGGAGGTGGCCGAGTGGGACCCGCGCGCGGCCCTCGATGGCGGCCCGGATGGCCTCGATGCCTATCGCGCGATCATCCCGGAACTGCCGCGCGTGCTGGAACCCCATGGATGGGCGATTTTCGAGGTAGGCCATGATCAGGCAGCCGAAGTTGCCGCGCTGGCCGTAAACCATAAGCTCGTGCCGGCCCCGCTGGACTGGCCACGGCTCCGTGATCTCGGTGGCAACAGGCGCTGTGTTGCCGTTGCCACATCTGGTCGCAACCCGAAAATAAATCTTGGAATCGGTGAGTAACGAGTCTAGCTTACGGGCAGGCAAAGCGTGTGGCGCGTCTGAGCCTCAGCGGTTTTGAACCGCAGGCAGGATGACGGGCCCGGCTGGTGAGAGGCAGAGCACGGTGCGTTAGCGCCAAACGCTGCCAAGTCCACCTGAACTCCGTGATCGAAACGTGTTTCGCACCTTGGGGCCTTGGGTCGGGGGCGGTGCGTAGAGCATCACAGGGACATCTCTGATGTAGGTCGGTGTGGTGCGGGCCTCGTTGCTTGTTGCCGTGATGGCATGACGGATCGTCATACTTTCATGGCCCGCGTGATGAGCCTGCTCGAATTGGA
The DNA here is from genome assembly GCA_963205015.1 of Pseudomonadota bacterium. Taxonomy (GTDB): domain Bacteria; phylum Pseudomonadota; class Alphaproteobacteria; order Rhizobiales; family Hyphomicrobiaceae. Next base: position 10,224 of record CAUJKI010000638.1, on the reverse strand, counting down.
GCCACGGTATGGATGGCTCCGGCGTGTCTGAGCACGCACGAACTCTTCGAGGAAAGAACGGGAGCCTATGAGGCAGGGTCAGCAGCATCGCCGCGGGCGTAGCCGTGGCAGCAGCGGTGGCAATGGCAGCCATAGTCATCACCATCGCAAAGGGCAAAACCCGCTCGCGCGCAGCTTCGAGTCCAACGGCCCCGACGTAAAGGTCCGGGGCACGGCGGCCGATATCGCGGCCAAGTACATAACGCTCGCCAGGGATGCGCAGTCCTCCGGCGATCCGGTCCTCGCCGAGAACTATCTCCAGCACGCCGAACACTACAACCGCATGATCATCGCCTACCGCGAGCAGCAGATGCAGCAGGGCGGCGAGGGAGCCAACGGGCATCGTCATCGCCATCCCCAAGGCCTGGACATGGGCGAAGGAGGCGAGGACGGCGAAGGCGAGACCGTGGATCCGGGCATGGGCGATCAGCCGCCGGTTCCGCCCTTTGTTCGCCATCCGGGCCAGGAGGCGCAGCCGCAGGCGCGCCACGAAAATGGGCGCCATGACGATCGGCGCGACGAGCGCCGTGACGAACGGCGCGATGATCGCTCCCACCACAGCCGCCAGCAGGATCATCGCCATGAGCGCGGCGACAATCCGCGTGGCGAGAATGCACGCGGGGACAATCCGCGCTACCGCGATCGCCGTTTCGAGCGTCCCGACTATCGCGCCGAGCGCCCTGAGCGTGCGGAGCGCAGTGAAGTCAGCGATGAGCCGCGTCCGGTCCGCGAGCCCCAGCCCGCCGATCAGCCCCAGCCCGTCATCGACGCGGGCGAGGCGGCACCGCGCGAGCAGGCCCCGCGTCGGCGCGAGCGCTACGACATGATGAAGGATCAGCCGGAGTTCCTGCGCCGCCCTGTGCGCCGCCCGCGTCGCGAAGTGGCTGCGGAAAGTGACACGCCAGAGTCCAGCGATCGTACGGAAAAGCCGGGCGCGTAGGATCAGCGCCCGCTTCGGTCCTGATTCTCAGGCGACTTCTGGAATTCTGACGACGCCGTCGGCGTTGTCAGTGATGCCGAACACTTCGAAGAACTCGATCGTGGGCTCGACGCCGTAGCGGTCTACGATCCCGCGCCGCCATGGCCCGGCGTAGAAAGCCTCTGCCGCCGCCCGGCTTTCCCACTGGTAGACGCCGCCGGCTGTTCCGTCCGCCTTCCAGATGAAGTGCTTGCTGATGAGGCCGGGCACCTCGCTGAAAGTCGGCGCAATCCTCAGGAAATGCAGGCGGCACGCGTTGCGGTCGATGGTGGGCGGGAGTCGGTAGCGCACAATGGCCGTGATCATGGCAGGCCTCTTTGCTGCTGCATCGCTCTCGATATGACTAGGCGCAGCCTCTCGCGGCCCCAACGAACAAATCCTGGAAAGCATTGCGCTCAATCGACTGCAAAATGCCGCGTGCGCCCTCGTCTTGCCGGCCGAATCATGCCTCTGCTCTGCTGAGAGTTGCATCAGCGGATCAGTGAGGGCGCCATGACGGAGCAGACGAGCCTGCGAACCAGCGAGCGTTCGGCCCGCGCCCGCGGCGCCGCGACCTCGAAGGCAACGGCCGCGCGGTCAAGTGGAGCCGCGGCCAAGCCCGGCGCGAAGCCCGGCTTCGACAAGAAGACGATCGCTCTCGTCTATGACTTCGATGGTACGCTCTCGCCGCGGCCCATGCAGGAGTACACCTTCCTGCCGAAGATCGGCGAGGATCCGAAGGCCTTCTGGCGTGAGTGCAACACCCTCGCGCGCGAGCAGGAAGCCGATCCGCTGATCACCTACATGCACCTCATGTACAAGAAGGCCAAGGCGCGCGGCGTGCGTATCGATCGCGCCGACCTCGTCGCCCTCGGCCGCGATGTCGAACTCTTTGCCGGCGTGGAGGCGTGGTTCGGCGAGATCGCGGAGTACATCCGCATCCGCGCTGAAAGCCAGGGCGTGGCGCTGCGCCACTACCTCATTTCCTCGGGCCTCGTCGAGATCATCGAGGGGACGCGCATCCGCCCGCACTTCCACAATGTCTTCGCCTCGGAGTACTGGTTCGAGGCGTATGACCTGCCCTATCCGAAGCGCGTCATCACCGACACCGGCAAGACGCAGTACCTCTTCCGGATCAACAAGGGTATCGAGAATCTCGGCCAGTCCATCAACGAGCACATGGCAGAAGGCGTCCGCCCGATTCCCTTTTCAAACATGATCTACTTCGGAGACGGCGACACCGATGTGCCGTCGATGGCCGTGATGCGCAAGAACGGCGGCCACGCAATCGCGGTCCACCCACCGGGCAAGCCGCGCACGAAATGCATCGAGCTTTTCCGCGCCGGCCGCTGCGACTTCTTCGCGCCGGCCGACTATACGCGCGGCTCAGAGCTCTTCAGCCGCACGACGCTGCTCATCGACCGCATTCTTGCGAACATCCGCCTCGAGGAGGAGGCCTGGCGCCTGCGCCGAAGCGCGGGGCTTTAGAGCCCGCCGCCGCCGCCGACACCGAGATTGGGCGGCAGGTTCGAACGCGCAGGCGCAGGGCCGCCGGCCCGCGTCGGTATGAGCTGGAAGCTGAACTGAGCCGGCAAGCGGTGCGGCGCTACGGCAGATAGCCCTCGAAGACCGGAGCATCCGCCCATTTCGCGGCGATGGCGCGCTCGCGTTCGGAGCGCACCGTCCACGTGAAGAGCGGCAACCCCAGCGCCTCGCGCGTAAAGCGCGTCACAGGCGTCGGCAGTGCACGCACGTGATAGGAAAAGAAGCACGGCTCGGCCTCACGGCTTTCCAACAGATAGGTGAGGCTGATCGCGCGCGCTGCGTCGATCTTGTTGGGCCACCAGTTGTGGATCGTGTAGTCCGTCGCGATGATGCCGCGCGGGATCTGCGGCGCCAGCGTGCGGATGCGCGCCATGACCGCCGGATCGAACGATTTCAGGCAGATGGGGCCCGGGTATGCGGCCGTCATCGTTGCAATGGCTTCCAGGAAGCCCGCTTTCGGCGCATCGAAGTCGCTCTTGATCTCGACGACGAGCGGCACACGACCGCCCACCAACTCGAGAAACGCGGCGTACGACAGGATGGGCGTGTCCTGTCCGCGATAGCGCAGCTTCGCAATTGCGTCTGGCGTGCGCTCGTCGATAAGGCCGTCGGCATCGACGAGCCGCTTGAAGGCGCGGTCGTGAAACACGAACGGCGTGCTGTCCGAAGCCGGCTGCAGGTCGCACTCGATGCCGTAGCCACGCTCGATCGCGGCCAGAAAGGCCGGGCCTGTATTCTCGATCCGGCCAACCTTGAGATCGTGCAATCCGCGATGCGCAATCGGGCGGATGAATTTCTCGCGGTCCAGCATTGATCTCCCCGATGTCAGGCGCCATGCGCCTTGAGACGCGCACGCGCATCCAGCAATTCGTCGGCCAGCATGAGCGCCGCCATCAGCAGCAGGCGATCATCGCCGGCCGCCGAAAACTCTCCGGCCAGGCTGTCGACGCGCTGGCGCACGATATCGGAAAGCGCGAGCAGGCGCGCCTCCTCGCCATCGCCACACTTGAGGCGATAGGTGCGGCCGTTGATCGTGATCGTCGCCTGCCCCACGCGCGCCCCACATCGACCGCCCGGCGGGACGGCCTCCCGCATCCTGCTCTATTGCCCACCGTCGATGAGGCTCTTGAGCGAATCGATCACCCAGTCGATCCGGTTGAGCACCTGATCGCGTCCCTCCTCGAGCTCACGGATCCGGCCCTGCGCCTTCTCGAGCTCGGCCATGAGACGATCGCGCTCGCTTTCGAGCTTCACAACCCGCGCAAGAAGCGCAGGCGGATCGAGCGTCGAAGTGCTTTTCGAGGCCGCGCGCTTTGCCGGCGCCCTCCCCTTGCCGGGCGCAGTATTGCGGCCCTTCTTTGCGGGGGCGGGAGCCTTCTTCGGCGCCGCAGCCTTGGAAGCCGGTTGCTTCGATGCAAGCGCCTTGGAGGCAGGTGACTTGCGCGATTTGCCGCTGCCGCGCTCACTCATCGCTTACCTTCCCGTCGGCGAACAGCGTCACTGGTGCGTCGTGCACAAACCTGCCGCCGACGAAAACTTAAGTGGCCCGCAGCCTGCGCGTCAATCGCGATGAAGGTCGTGTGCGCCACCAAAATACTCTCTGTGTCCATCATGTATGACACGTCGCGCCGCGCTCAGCGCAAGGGCTCGCTGGTGGGAAGCGCCGAGATGATGACGATCGCCTGCGCCATCGGAAAATCATCTGTGATGGTGAGGTCGATGCGCGCTTCGTAGCCGGATGGTGTGATGCGCGCGAGCTGGGCCGCTGCACCACCGCTCAGCTTCAACGTCGGCCTGCCCGAGGGCAGATTGACGACCCCCATATCACGCCAGTAGACGCCCCTGCGCAGACCTGTGCCGAGGGCTTTCGAACAGGCTTCCTTCGCAGCGAAGCGCTTCGCATACGAGGCCGCGCGCTGCCGGCGGCGGTCCGACTTCTGGCGCTCGATTTCGGTAAAGACGCGGTTCAGGAAACGATCGCCATAAACCTCGATCACGCGCTCGATACGGCGGATATCAATGACATCGTTGCCGAGACCGAGGATCATGGACCGCGCGCCTCGCGCATCAGCCGTATCATGCGCTCGATGGCCGGACGCAGGCCGATCATGACCGCCTCCCCCATGAGGAAGTGGCCGATATTGAGCTCGGCCATCTCGGGGAGGCGGGCGACCTCGCCGACCGTATTGTACGTGAGGCCATGCCCGGCGTGCACCTCGAGACCAGCGGCGTGGGCTTCGCGGGCCCCTTGCGCGAGGCGCTGAACCTCATGCTCGACCCGTTGCCAATCGTTCTCGAGCGCGCGCTCGCAATAGGTGCCCGTGTGAAGCTCCACGATGTCGGCGCCGAGCTTCGCTGCCGCCTCGATCGGCGCGCGATCCGGCTCGATGAAGAGTGAGACGCGGATACCGGCCGCCTTCAGCTCGCCGATGCAGCGCGCCAGGAAGCCACTGGCACCGACGACGTCGAGCCCGCCTTCGGTCGTACGCTCCTCGCGCTTTTCCGGGACGAGGCAGCAGGCGTGCGGGACTGTCTTCAAGGCGATGGCCAGCATTTCCGAGGTCGCCGCCATCTCGAAATTGAGTGGGCGCGTGATTTCGGCCTTGAGACGGGCGATGTCGTCGTCGCGAATGTGGCGGCGATCCTCTCTCAGATGTGCGGTGATACCATCGGCACCCGCCTCGATCGCGAGGTGGGCGGCGCGCACGGGATCAGGATGGCGGCCGCCGCGCGCGTTTCTGAGCGTCGCGACATGGTCGACGTTGATGCCGAGGCGCAGCGCCGCGGGCAAGGATCTGGCTTCGGACATGGGCACGCTCGCCTCTCACGGCCGGCGCGGCCGTCGTGGCGCTGCGTCAAGCCTGGTGCTGGCGGCGCGTATGAAAGGCCTCGGCCGCCCGGCGGCCTATGAAATAGAGAGCAGAGCCGGAAATCAACCCCAGCACCATGCTCCCGACGAACAGCGGCTTGAGGATCGGCCATAGCAGCAGGCCGGCCGTGTTCAGCATGGCCAGCGGATCGACGCGGGAGGACGGCGTCTCCGCAAGACGAACAAGCGTACGGTGAAGCTCCTCGACAGTCATGGCACCGGCCTCGCCGAGCAGCACGATCCCGAGGAGGTAGGAACCGATCCACATTACCGGCCAGGTAAACGGATTGCCTGCCCAGGTGCCGAGCACCGCAGCGCCGACATTCGCGCGCCCTGCCCATGCAATGGCCACGGCGACCAGCATCTGGATGCCCAGAACGGGCAGAAAGGAGACAAAGACGCCGGTCGCGAGGCCGAGCCCCACGGCGTGTGGCGTCGTATCGAGGCGGAGCATGGACGCCCACGCCCGGCGCACGCTTCTGCCGCCGGGGGTACCGGGTGCGTCGAACGCCCCCGATGTCCCGGCACGCCGTCGTATCCGCATCTGCATGGCGCCGCACTCGCGTTGGAATAGTAGCAGCTACATGGGAGACCTTTACGGCCCCTATGTGACGCAACCCTTGTACGCGGGACACACCTTAAGCAAATACGCGTTCGGCCTTGCTGACGACCGACTTGCTCTTCAGGCCGTTGATGATGCGATTCAAGTGCGCGAGATCGAAGACTTCGACCTCAATCATCATTTCCGTGAAATCCGCGCCCCGATGCAGCATCTTCAGGTTGTCGATATTGCCGTCCGCCTCGCCGATCACCTGGGCAATCTGCGCCAGCGTTCCCGGCTCATTCAACACCGTGACCGAGAGGCGGGCCGGGAACCGCTCCGGCTCCTCCTGATTGATATCCCAGGTGACGTCGATCCAGCGCTCGTGCTCAAACTCGCTCAGGCGCGGGGAGTGGATCTGGAAGATGCGGATTCCCTCACCCGGCGTCAAGACGCCGACGATCCGATCGCCGGGCACTGCGCCGCCAGGCTCGAAGGACACCGGAACATCGTTGCGGATGCCGCGAATGACGATCCCCTGCCCGGCACTGCTGGCGCCGGGCGCGGTGCTCGTCGGCCAGCGGAATTTCAATCCGATCACCTTGGAGAGGTTGAACCAGCCTTCGTCGCCTCCCTCGCCGTTCTCGTAGCGGTTGCGCGGACGTGGGCGGGATGCGGCTGGCAGCAAATCGGCGGCCTCGGGTGCGACGGCGCGGAGCACATCGGCGATCGGCAGCTCACTGCGCCCGACTGCGGCATGGACGTCGGCGACGGTCTTGTGGGTCAGACGCGAGAGCGCGCGGCGCAGGCGGTCATCCGAATAATCCTGGCCGATCTTGGCGAAGGCAGAACTCAGCAGGCGACGGCCGAGCTCGGCGTACTGGCGGCGCAGCGAATCGCGCGCCGCGCGACGGATGGCGCTGCGCGCCTTGCCGGTGACCGCGATGCGCTCCCAGGCGGCAGGCGGCGTGCGGCTCGCCGAGGTGAGGATCAGTACTTCGTCGCCGTTGCGCAGCGCTGTCGAGAGCGGCATCTGGCGGCCGTTGATGCTGGCGCCGACGCAGGAATTGCCGACATCGGTGTGGACGGCATAGGCGAAGTCGATCGGCGTCGCGCCTTGCGGGAGCGCGATGAGACGCCCTTTCGGCGTGAAGCAGAACACCTGATCGTGGAAGAGCTCGAGCTTGGTGTGCTCGAGAAACTCCTCGGAGTTGTCGCCCTCGAGCAGTGTCTCGACCAGCCGGCGGAGCCAGAGGTAGGGCCCCATCTCGCGCGACGCATCCGGTAAGCTCGCCTTACCGTTGCTGAGCGACGCTTCCTTGTAGAAGGTGTGAGCGGCGACGCCGTACTCGGCCGTCACGTGCATCGGCTCGGTGCGAAGCTGCAGCTCGACGCGCTGATGGCGTGGGCCGACAATCGTCGTGTGGATCGAGCGGTAGCCGTTCTGCTTCGGTGTCGAAATGTAATCCTTGAAGCGGCCGGGCACGGCGCGCCACGTCGTGTGGACGAGGCCGAGCACGCGGTAGCAGTCCTCGATGCTCCGGCAGATCACCCGGAAGCCGTACAGATCGGAAAGCTGCTCAAGCGAGATCTGGCGGTTCTGCATCTTTCGCCAGATGGAGTAGGGCTTCTTCTCGCGGCCAGCCACCTCAGCGCTGAAGCCCGCCTCGCCGAGCTTTTCGACCAGGCTCTGGCGGATCTCCTCGACGAGCCCCTTGTTGTTCTCGGTCAGGCGGTCGAGCCGTTCGCGCACGGTGCGGTAGGCCTCGGGGTGGAGCCAGCGGAAGGCAAGCTCCTCGAGCTCCTCGCGCATGGCCTGCATGCCCATGCGACCGGCGAGCGGCGCATAGATCTCAAGCGTCTCCTCGCTATTGCGCCGGCGGCTCTCGGGCGACATGTGCTCGAGCGTGCGCATATTGTGGAGGCGGTCGGCGAGCTTGACCAGCAGCACGCGGATATCGGTCGAGATGGCGACCAGAAGCTTGCGAAAATTCTCCGCCTGCTCGGCCTTCTTGGAGACGAGGTCCAGGCGTTTGATCTTCGTGAGGCCGTCGACCAGCACGCCGATCTCCGGCCCGAAAAGCTGATCGATCTCCGCCCGCGTGGCTTCCGTATCCTCGATGACGTCGTGGAGGAGTGCAGTCGCGATCGTCGCGTCGTCGAGCTTGAGATCGGTCAGGATCGCGGCGACTTCGAGGGGGTGCGAGAAATAGGGATCGCCCGAGGCGCGCTTCTGGTGACCGTGCGCGCGCATGGCGTAGACGTAGGCGCGGTTCAGCAGCGTCTCGTCAGCCTTGGGATCATAACGAAGGACGCGCTCGACCAGCTCGTACTGACGCATCATGGCGCTTCAAGCCCCTGCATCCAGCCTCGCTACAGCCTGCCGCTCGCGCGTTGTCCGTTGCGCCGTTTCCAACCCTGAAGAACATAAGCATGAGTCCGCGCCCCGGCTAGCTGGAGCTGCCGGCGCCGGATCGTGCGAGAGAAACAATACTAGAAGGCGCGGCCTCAGCGGCCGCGCATGCCGCCGTTCCCGCCGCCGCCATTGGAAGAAGGCTCGATCGGTGCCATGCTCTCCATGGCACGCAGAAGCTGCTCTTCCGACATGGTGATCTGATCGATCGCAGTATCGGCGGACTGGTCGTCGCGGCCGAGCGGGGCGCTGCGCCGATCCGAACCGATCAGCGGCGCGGCACCTGCTTCAGGCTCATCGATCTCGACGTTCTTCTGGATCGAGTGGATCAGGCTCTCGCGGAGATCGTCGGCCGGCACCGTGCGCTCTGCTACTTCGCGGAGCGCGATGACCGGGTTCTTGTCGTTATCGGGTTCGACCGTCAGGTGGGAACCCGAGGCGATCGCGCGTGCGCGATGAGCCGCAAGCAGCACCAGTTCGAACCGATTGGGGACCTTGTCCACGCAATCTTCAACCGTGACACGCGCCATCGCTGTAGAATCCTCGAATGTTCGATGTCAGTTAAGGATTAAGGGCGCACCTTCGGCGCCTCCGGGGGCATTTGCCCGCTCGGAGCGCTTAATGCCACGGTTGGGCCGGAGAATCAACCGGCGCAATGCCGCGGCGAAGCTCCGGATAGCGCTTGAGTAAATCCCTCGCTGTCAGGCCTAGAACAGGGTGGCGCCAACAGGGTGCCGCCTCTGCCAGGGGCACCAGCACGAAGCCCCGCCGGTGCATGAGCGGATGGGGGAGCACCAGGGGGCCGCCGAGCCGCGTCAGGCTTGGCCAATTCAGGACCCGGCCGCCATAGTCGATGAGATCGAGGTCGAGCGGGCGGGCACTCCAACGCTGCCGGACCCGTCGACCGGCCATCCATTCGATCCTCTTCAGCAGCCGGAGGAGTGTGCCGAGAGCGTGATCCGTCCGCGTAACAACGACTGCATTATAGAATTTCGGCATAAGACCTGCGCCGGCATGCGGCAGGGTGCGGTAAAAGTGCGAAGGCGTAACAATAGAAACGCCGTTCTGCTCAAGTATGATAAGTGAGCGACAAAGTGTAGCGAGGGGTGATCCCCAACGCCCCTTTTCATTTGCACCCAGTGCAACAACGCAGTTTATGCCCGCTAGCCCTTTGGTCGTGCTATGCAAATGAGTGCCGGCCTCATACGAAACATGCACTGGCGCCTGCCCATGCGGTGATTCAAGATGTGCGAACGTCCTATTCATTTGGCGCATCGATATCTATATATGGGCTAACATCCATTGGCGTTCGCTCTATCTGAGTCGGTGCGTTTGGCGCCGCGGGCGCTTGTCGCTCAGGCCGAGGGGCCGGGCCAACAATGAAAAGGCAAGTCGACTATGTTTTTCTACCCAACGGAGCGCATCGCGCTGTTCATTGATGGGGCAAACCTCTACGCGACCGCGAAAGCGCTTGGCTTCGATATTGACTACAAGAACCTGCTCGGCGTCTTTCGGAGCAAGGGCTATCTTGTCCGCGCCCTCTACTATACGGCGCTCGTCGAGGATCAGGAGTATTCCTCCATCCGGCCACTGATCGACTGGCTCGATTACAACGGCTACACGATGGTGACGAAGCCCACCAAGGAGTTCACCGACGCCTCTGGCCGGCGCAAGATCAAGGGCAACATGGATATCGAGCTGACCGTCGATGCCATGGAGCTGGCACCGAAGCTCGATCACGTCGTCTTGTTCTCGGGTGATGGCGACTTCAGGAGCCTCGTCGCGGCCCTGCAGGCCAAAGGGCTGCGCGTCAGCGTCGTCTCGACCCTCCAGACCCAGCCGCCGATGGTGGCCGACGA
>CAUJKI010000637.1 GCA_963205015.1 Pseudomonadota bacterium | reverse complement strand
AGCGACATCGTCGAGCGCATGAAGGCCGACCAGAAGCGTTTCATTGCCGCGATCTGGGACAAGCGCCAGCCCGATCTGCCCTTCAAGAGCATCGAGCAGGCGGTCGTGCTCGCTTCGATCGTGGAGAAGGAGACGGGGCGCGCGGACGAGCGCGAGCGCATTGCCAGCGTTTTCATCAATCGCCTCAAGCGCAACATGCGTCTCCAGTCCGATCCGACGATCATCTACGGCATTGCCGGCGGCCAGGGTTCGCTCGGCCGCCCGATCACACGCACCGACATCGACACGCGTACACCGTACAATACCTATGCGATCGACGGCCTGCCGCCCGGACCGATCTGCAATCCCGGTCGCGCCGCCCTCGAGGCGACCCTCAACCCGGCCAAGACCAAGGATCTCTACTTCGTCGCGGACGGCACGGGCGGACACAACTTCTCGGAGACGCTGCGCGACCACAATGCAGCCGTTCAGGTCTGGCGCCAGGTCGAACGGGATATGCGGGCGCGTCAGGCCGCAGCGACGGGTGCCGCAACCGGCCCGCAGACGGACGGTGACCCGCCGAGCCCGACCACGACACCGGCCGCCGCCGGCCCGAGCAGTACCGCGCGGGCGCCTGTGGACGTGCCGCTCCCGCAGCGCAAACCGAAGCGCTGACGGCGCAGCGGATTGATCACAATTCCGACAGCGAACGGTGTGTTGCACGCGCAGTCGCGCGACGTCACGGATCTGATACGCTATTGTCATGTGTGTCGCGCGATCCCGCGCGGTGACGCCGGAACTCGATGCCCAGCGCCACCGCAAGCGAGAACGAGGGGACCGGGCCGGATTGGCGCGGTGTTGCGGAGAGGGCCGCCGCGCGAGAGGGAGGCAGTGATGCGAGTTCGTTCCCAGCCGACGCGGCGTGAGATGATGGCAGGGAGCCTGGCTGCGGCATGCGCCGCGTCCGGGGTCGGTTTGCCTGCGCTCGCGCGCGCCGCCACGGGGAACGGCATTCACACGCTCGCGCTCGGCGATCTTCAGATCAGCGTTCTCTCCGACGGCGTTCTCAATGTCGCAACGCGCCTGCTCAATCGCGATATGGAGGCGGCGGCGATCGAAGGAGTTCTCGGCACAGCACTTTCCGCACCGGGCCAGATACAGTACGGCGTGAACGTCGTGCTGGTGCGCTCGGGTGCCGAACTCGTGCTGATCGACGCCGGCGCGGGCGGCACCTGGGAGCCGACGGCGGGCAAGCTCGCGGATCGCCTCACCGCTGCCGGTATCGACCCCGGCGCCGTCACCAAGGTCGTCATCACGCACGGCCACCCCGATCATCTCTGGGGCCTCGTCGACGAGTTCGATGACAGCCCGCGCTTCGTCAATGCGCAGCACATCATGCCGGCGCCCGAGCTGGATTTCTGGCGCAAGGTCGACGTCGAGGGCCTGCCGGCGCGGGCCCAGGGGGTCGCCGCCGGAGCCAAGCGCGTCATCGGCACGATCGGCGAGCGCCTCGCCGCTGCCGCACCCGATGCGGAGATCCTGTCCGGCATCAGCTACGTGCCGACGCCCGGCCACACGCCGGGGCACTGCTCGGTGCGCGTTTCGAGTGGCTCGAGCGGCCTCGTCGTTACCGCCGACACCCTTTTCCACCCGCACCTTTCATTTGCGTATCCCGAGTGGCAGCCGGTCGCCGACATGGATGGCGCGCTGGCTGTCGCGAGCCGCCGGCGCCTGCTCGACATGGCGGCAACGGAAGGGCTCGGGCTCGCGTCCTACCACATGCCATTTCCCGGCCTCGGCCGCGTCGAGCGGCACGGCACTGCGTACCGGTGGCTGAGTTAGCCCAGCCGCCAAGTACCCGTGCTGCGGCGTCTTTCCCGCAATCTCCCATTTCCTTCCGACCGCATTGAGCGAAACAGCCACTCCCATGACGTATGGACTTGACGCCACCGCGACGACCCTCGGCAAACTGCTCGCGGCCCCGCACGTGTTCGACGTTCCCTCTTTCCAGCGCGCCTATTCCTGGACGACCGAGGAGGCCGGCCAGCTCATCGAGGATCTGCTGCTCGCGCTCGGCGAGGCCGATGCACAGGGCGCGCCCGGCGGCTACTTCCTCGGCCCCATTCTGCTTCTCGACGGCAGCGCGCCCAACAGCTTCGGCAGGGGCACGCGCACCTTCCAGATCATCGACGGCCAGCAGCGCCTCGCGACGCTGACCGTTCTCGCATGCGTGCTGCGCGACTTTATGAAACGCGACGGCCTGCGCACCCCGCCCGAGCTCGATCGCATGATCGGTGGCGGCCGCGAAGCCGGCGCGCCTCGACGCTTTCGCCTCCAGATGCGCGGCTCCGCCCAGCGCACGATGGTCGCCTCCATCCAGACCGAGGGCGCGACACTCGCCGAAGCCGCGCATGAGGACTTGAGCGAGAGCGAGACCCTATTGCTCGCCGTGCGCGACCAGTTCGTCGAGGCACTTGCCGATCGCGAGCCTGCCATGCTCTGGCGCCTCGCGGCCTTCCTTCACGACGCGTGCAGCGTCGTCGTCATCACCTCCCGCGATGTGGACCGTGCACACCGCACATTCGCGGCGCTCAACAATCGCGGGCGGCCGCTCGCGCGCTGCGACATCATCAATGCCGAACTCATGGACAGCGTGACGGGCAAGGAACTCGCGCGCCTGCAGCGCGAATGGGAGGCGCTCGGCGCGCAGCTCGGCCCGGGCCTGGAAATGCTCTTCAGCCACGTGAAGGCCGCGATCGGTGATTTCCGCGCGCCCGTGATTGCCGATATCCGCCGGCTTGCGGCAGCCGCGGGTGGTGGTGGCAAGTTCATTGATACGGTTCTCATCCCGTTCGGCCGGGCGTTCGCCGACATCCAGGCGGCCGACCATCGCGGCAGTCCCGAGAGTGCCGAGATCAACCGTCACCTCAGACATCTTTCATGGCTGCCGAGCACGGAATGGCTTCCGCCGCTGTTGCTCTGGTGGACCAGCCACCGCGACGACGCGCGTGCGCTCGCCGCCTTCCTGGCCCGGCTCGACCGAGTGGCCTTCGGGATGCGCGTCCTCGGCCTCGGCGCCGACAAGCGCCAGTCCCGCATGCAGCAACTCCGGAGCGCCATCGAAAGGGGCCATGCGCTCACCCTCGTCGGCGGTCCATTCGAATTCTCGGGCGAAGAGATGCGCAACATCCGCCACAACCTGCGCGATCTCCACCCGCGCAGCCAGCTTGCCTGCAAGCTCGTGCTCATGCGGCTCGAAAGCGAGCTTTCGGGTGACGCGGGCGGCCTCGACACCGAAGCGCTCACCGTCGAGCACATCCTGCCGCAGAAGCCTGCCCGCACGAGCTTGTGGCGGAACTGGTTCTCCGATGCCGAGGAGCGGCAGGCCTGTACGGGCTCGCTCGGCAATCTCGTGCTGGTCCCGCGCACCCTCAACGAACGGGCGCGCAACCAGGATTTCGAGCGCAAGCACGCGATTTTCTTTGCCGAGAACGGCCCGCCTCTCCCCCGTCTCACGGCGGAGCTGCGCGGCGTGAGGACATGGAGCGCGGATCAGATCCGGGCGCGTGAGGAACGGCTGCTGGCCATTCTCGACACGATGTGGCACCTGAGCAGTACCGCTGCCGAGTCGGGCGCGGAGCGGGCCGGGCTGCGCCGCCGCAGGAAGACCCAGGCGGCCGAGTAAGCGCGCGGCGCCATGCCAACGGGAGTGCTGCCGCTTCAATGGGGATTGCGCTCGAAACCGCGATGGTCCTCGCCGCCGGGCTCGGGACGCGCATGCGCCCCCTCAGTGAGGCCGTGCCAAAGCCGCTCGTGCCCGTCGCCGGCAAACCTTTGATCGACCATGTTCTCGATCGTCTCGCGGCAGCGGGCGTGCACCACGCCGTAGTGAATGTCCATCATCTTGCCGATCAGCTCGTCGCACATCTCGCGGCGCGCTCGAAGCCGCGAATCGCGATCTCCGACGAGCGCGATCGCCTGCTCGATTCGGGCGGTGGCGTACTCAAAGCTCTGCCTCTCCTCGGACCGGATCCCTTCCTGATCCACAATTGCGATTCGATCTGGACGGAGGGCGCGACCTCGAATCTGGCTAGACTGGCCGTAGCCTGGGACGGGAACGCCATGGATTGTCTCCTCCTGCTCGCACCGGCCGGGACGAGCCTCGGCTATCAGGGTCGCGGCGACTTTGCGCTCGACGCGAGCGGACGCCTGCGCCGTCCTGCAGCACAGGAGAGCGTGCCCTACGTCTTCGCTGGTGTTTCGGTCGCCCATCCGCGCCTCTTCGAGGCTGCGCCCGAGGGACCCTTCTCGCTCAATCTGCCATGGAACCAGGCCATCGCGCACGGACGCGCCTTCGGCATCATACTCGACGGCCGCTGGATGCACGTTGGCGATCCAGCCGCCGTCGCGGCCGCCGAAGGCTGGATCAGCAGCCAGCATGCGCACTGACGCGAAAGAGACAGGCGTCGGGGCGCCGGCTCGCGTGTGGAGTATCGCCACGGGGCGTCCGTTCCTCGACACGCTTGCCCGCGCCATTCTCGCTGGCGAGCTTCCTCAGCAGGGCGGCTCACCCCCTGACCGGCTGAGCCTCGCCGGCATGACGATCTTGCTGCCGACGCACCGTGCAGTCCGTGCCCTCCAGGAGGCTTTCCTGCGCGCCGCGCGCGGCCGCGCGCTGCTGCTCCCCCACCTCGTGCCTATTGCCGAGACTGACGAGGATCAGGGACTCATCACGAGCCTCGCGGGTGCCGAGAGCCCGCTCGCCGCAGAGTTCATTCTAGGGCCTGCCATATCGCCACTCGAGCGCCAGCTTGCCCTCACTCATCTCGTGCTCGCCTGGTCGAGGCAGCTCCGTCACACGGACGAGCGCGCAGACGGCATTCCCGAGCCGCTCGTCGCGGCCGGCGCCACCACATCCGCACAGGCAGCCCACCTCGCAGCCGATCTCGCCGGCCTCATGGACATGGTCGAGACCGAAGAGAAGTCGCTGGGTCGCCTCGCCGAGCTCGTGCCCGACGAGTACTCAGCGCACTGGCAGCAGACCATTGCGTTCCTCGAGATCGTGACCAAGCACTGGCCCGACCATCTCGCCGAGCGTGGCTTGCTTTCTGCCGCCGCGCGGCGCAACCGCCTCATCCGCGCCGAGGCCGAGCGTCTTCGCAAGGTGCAGCCGACCGAGCCGGTCATCGTTGCCGGCGTCACCGGCTCCGTGCCCGCGACGGTCGAGCTCATCCGCGCCGTCGCACATCTGCCTGCCGGCGTGATCGTGATCCCCGGCCTCGATCGCGCGCTTGATGAGGCGAGCTGGCGCGCGCTTGCCGACCACCCCGAGCATCCCCAGCATGATCTCTACCGCCTGCTCGGCGCGCTGGACGTCCCGCGCGAGGCCGTGCGCGAGATCGCCGGCGAGCCACCGCCGCCGCACGCGGCCGTCCGCACGGCCTTCCTGAGCGAGGTCATGCGTCCTGCCGGCGCAACGCGGCATTGGAAGGACTATGTCGCGCGCGCCGATCGGGCCGAGATCAGCGCCGCGCTCGACGGTATCAGCCGCATCGACGCACCGAACTCGGCCGACGAAGCCGAGGTCATCGCGCTCATGATGCGCGAGGCGCTGGAGACGCCGGGCCGCACGGCCGCACTCGTCTCGCCCGACCGCCTGCTCGCGCGGCGTGTCGCGATCCGGCTCCAGACCTGGGGCATCACGGTCGACGACTCGGCCGGCCGTCCGCTCGCGAAGACGCCGCATGGCGCCTTCCTCGATCTCATTGCCCAGAGCATTGCGACCGGATTTGCGCCCGCAATCGTGATGTCCCTGCTGAAGCATCCGCTGACGCGCCTCGGGTTGCCGGTGCGCGAGGTTCGTCGCGCGGCACGGTTCGTGGAGCTGGCGGCGCTGCGCACGATCTACTTCGGCGAAGGACTCGAGGGCATCGAGAAGAGCCTCGCGCGCGCCGAGCGCGAGACGCCTGACGGCAGCCGTCGCGAGCGGGCCGTCCGCCGCCTCTGGGATGCGGACTGG
>CAUJKI010000636.1 GCA_963205015.1 Pseudomonadota bacterium | reverse complement strand
CGGGGCTCAGCGGACATCGTCGGCGCCGCCGGCAACGGCAGGCAGAAGCACGCCGCGCAAATCGGCTTCGGCTTTGTAAGGGGGCGTACACGTGAACAGCATGGATCGCAGCAGCAGCCGGCCTCCGCCACTTCCGCGCGGCGCGCCGATCATTGCCGCGCTCGATATCGGCACGAGCAAGGTCGTCTGCCTGATCGCGACCGGCGAGAAGGGCGGCCGCACGCGCCTTCTCGGCATCGGCCACCAGCGCAGTGGCGGCATGAAAGCCGGTATGGTCATCGATCCCGATGCCGCCGAGCAGGCCGTCCGCGCGGCCGTCGGTCAGGCGGAGCGCATGGCCGGGGTCACCATGGAGCGGGTGAGCGTCTCGGTGGCCTGCGGTCGGCTCAAGTCGCAGCGCTTCGTTGCCCGCGTGAGGACCGAGACGGGCATCGCCCATGATGGCGATGTCGCGCGCGCGCTCTCCGGCGGCGAAGCCTTTGCTGCGCGCGGTGGCCGCACGCTCATCCAGTTTCACAACGAGGCCTGGCATCTCGACGGAGCCGAGGGCGTCTCCGACCCGCGTGGTATGGCTGGCAGCGAACTCAGCGCCGACCTTGTCGCGGTCACGGCTGACGACGGGCCGCTGCAGAACCTGCTCGCGGTTGTCGAGCGCTGCTATCTGGAGCCGCATCAGCTTGCGGCTACACCTTATGCGAGCGCAATGGCGGTGACCACGGAGGAGGAGCGTCAGCTCGGCGTCCTCGTTGTGGATATCGGCGCCGGCGTGACATCGATCGCGGCATTTGCTGGCGGCCGGCTCGCCATGGCCGAGGTTTTGCCGGTCGGCGCCCAGCTCGTCACATTCGACATTGCCCGGCGGCTTGGCACCCCGGTGACGGAAGCCGAGCGAATCAAAACACTTTATGGCACACTGCTGCCAGCGCGCTCGAACGATCACGAGTCGTTCTCGTTCTCTGTCAGTGATGGTGAGGACGAGATGACGGCTCGGGTGTCTCGGGCAGAGCTGCGTTCGCTGATCGAGCCGCGGATTCATGGCATTGCGGCGCTGGTCCATGAGCGGGTTGTTGCCGCGAAGCTCGACAGAAGCATCTCGGAGCGCGTCGTGCTGACCGGGGGCGGGGCCGGGCTTGAGGGGATCGATAGCGTTTGGGGCAGCATGGGGGATACCTCGGGAGCCGCGGCACGCGGGACGACGGTACGCGTTGGCCGGCCGAGTCCGATCGAGGGTATGTCCGCAGATATGCTTGGCCCGGCGTTCGCGACAGTGAGCGGGCTGATCGGTGATTCGCTGCAGCAGCATTTTGCAGCAAGGACCGGGGGGCTGCGCGGCTGGCGCGGAGGCGGCTACGTGAGCTGGATCGGGAACTGGCTGAGCCGCGCCAAGGGTTGAGGCGGCGGGACGCACGAGGCAACTGATGGGCACAGGTCCGCAATCACCGGCTTTCAGCGAGCTTCGCCCGATCATCAAGGTCGTGGGCGTCGGCGGTGCGGGCGGCAATGCCATCAACAACATGATCGCGTCCGGCCTCCAGGACGTGCACTACATCGTCGCCAATACGGATGCGCAGGCGCTCGCCTCATCGGGCGCTGACCACCGCATCCAGCTCGGCGTCAATCTTACGCAGGGACTCGGCGCAGGATCGCGGCCCGAGATCGGCCTTGCCGCTGCCGAAGAGGCCAAGGAAGAGATAACCAAGGCCCTCAAGGGCGCTCATATGGCCTTCATCGCGGCCGGCATGGGTGGCGGAACGGGCACGGGCGCAGCCGCCGTCATTGCGCGGACAGCCCGCGACATGGGCCTTCTGACGGTGGCGATCGTCACCAAGCCCTTCCACTTCGAGGGTGCGCGGCGGATGCGCGTCGCGGAGGCCGGTATTGCCGAGCTCAAGACCTCGGTCGACACGCTCATCGTCATCCCGAACCAGAACCTCTTCCGTATCGCGAACGAGAAGACCACGTTCGCCGAGGCCTTCATCCTGGCCGACAAGGTGCTGCACGCTGGTGTCGCCTGCATCGTCGATCTCATCATGAAGGACGGTCTGATCAACCTCGATTTCGCCGACGTGCAGGTTATCATGCGCGGCATGGGCACGGCGATGATGGGAACGGGCGAGGCCGAGGGCGAGGGCCGCGCGATGAAAGCCGCCGAGATGGCGCTCGCCAATCCGCTCATCGACGATCTGTCGCTGAGCGGCGCAAGGGGCGTGCTGCTCTCCATTATTGGCGGCAGAGACATGACGCTCTTCGAAGTTGACGAGGCCGCGAGCCGCGTGCGCCAGGAAGTCGACGAGGACGCCAATATTATCGTCGGCGCATCCTTCGACGACACCATGACCAACAAGATGCGAATCGCGATCGTCGCATCCGGCATGACGGCAGACGCCATCAAGCAGCAGCCCGTGTCGTCCGCGCAGCCGGCTGCCGCGACGCATGCGCCTTCGGCTTCGGCGGTGCCGCCCTCGGGCGAGGCCGCCCGGCGGCGCTTCAATCCCGAGGATCTCAATCCACACTCCGGCCATCACGAAATGCACGAACGCACGGGGCCGCCGGCAGCGCGGCGCGAGCTGTGGCGGGCGCCCGGCGGGGTCGTGATCGAGGAAAGCATCACGCAGCCGCATGCCCATGCGCCCGAGCCGTTCGAGCGTGCCGAGCCGACCGCGCCGCCGCCGATGAGCCATGTGCCGGATGCCGATTATCGGCGCATGCCGTCGGTCGACGAGTTCCCGCCCGTCGGCCAGCGGGAGTATGCGGCGAAGGCGCCGGTCTACGGCGTCCAGAAGTCGCGCATGCAACCCTTGGAGCCACCCCCACCTCCGCCGGAGCCGACGCGGACAGGCGGTCTCCTGCAGCGACTGGTCGGTGGCGGGAAAGGTCGGAGGAGCTGAGGGGCAGGCGTGTAAGCCTGGAATCCCAGCATCTGCCGGCGCGTGCGTTCCAAAGCAGCAATACGCGTCTCTCAGTGACGCGAATCACAAATGCGACACACTCAAGCCACCAAGCTGCTCCTTACTCAGTGTTTGTGGAAAACTCTGCAATCTCCAATGCGCGCGCGCCAGAAAAACATTACAAATCAATGCGTAGAATGGTGAGGCGCCTTGGCAACATTTCGTAAGAAAGCGTGACTTGTGGTGGTGCTGCGCATCACGTTATCGTCTTGATTAAGATAGGTTCCGGAACGCTTGCACGGGGCGATTAAAAACGAGCCCCAACCGGGAATGGTGGCGTAGGCAAGCGACTGGATACGATCTTGGGGGGCTCTCTCTTTCTGCAGCTCAGGCTGCGACGCGAGAGCCGTAAGGGGATCGAGGGACGGCGCTACATGTCGAAGCGATTCATCGGTGCACGCCAGACAACGGTTGCGCGCGAGATCGAGGTGTCCGGCACGGGGGTGCATAGCGGGGCGCCGGTTTCAGTGGTGATACACCCGGCCCCGGCCGACACCGGGATCTGCTTCATCGTCTCAAAACGGGGGCGAATCGTCTCCCAGATCGAGGCAGATGTCAGGGCGGTGAGGAACCTCACCCTCTGTACCGTGCTCGGGGATGACCGGGGAGTCACCGTGGGCACGGTCGAGCACCTGCTCTCTGCACTTCGCGGCCTCTGTGTCGACAACTGCTTCATCGAGATCGACAACAAAGAAGTGCCGATCATGGACGGGAGCGCGGCCGCTTTCGTCGATGCCATCGATGAGGTCGGGGTCCGCGAGCTTGCGACGCCGCGGAAATTCATCAAGGTGCTGAAGCCCATTCGGGTCCAGGAGGGCGAATCCTGGGGTGAGCTCGCGCCGCACTCGAGCTTCCATCTCGACGTCGAGATCAATTTCGACAGCCCGGTCATCGGCCGCCAGCGCATGGCGCTGGATCTGAGCCCCGGTGCTTTCCGCCAGGAGCTTTGCCGCGCGCGCACTTTCGGTTTTATGCGCGACGTCGAGATGCTCTGGAAATCCGGTCTCGCGCTCGGTGCCTCGCTCGAGAACACTGTTGCGATCGGCGAGGACCGGATCATGAATCCGGAAGGCCTGCGCTATCCGCAGGAGTTCGTGCGCCATAAAATGCTGGATGCGGTCGGCGATCTTGCGCTGGCGGGCGCCCCGCTCCTGGCGTCGTACCGCTCAGTGCGCGGCGGCCATCGTCTCAATGCGACGGTGCTCAAGGCGCTCTTCGCCGATGCCGACGCGTGGACGGTCGTGCACGCGCCGATGGTGCGCGAGGCCCCCCATGTGGCGGGCTACGATGCCTCGCTCGGCTTGGCGGCCGTACACTTTGCCGCGAACCGCAACTGAAACCGACGCGCGTCCGCTCCTTTGCGGGCGCGCCGCCGCATCAGCGCCATATCGGTGGACTAGGGTGAGGCGACTTTATGCATGAGTGGCCTGCAGATGGCGCGTCGTGCTAGACGATTCGGCACGGTGTGCTCGCGGTGCTGGGGTGGATGAGTAGAGTGGAACGGGGCGCGGGCCGCAGTGTGCACCAGCGGGCCGACACCGTGAGGACGACGGAATGCAGAAGCCGCAGATTGCCGGGGGGCATGGCCGCAAGATCGTTGCCGCCATCTTCCTCATTGGGCTCGGACTCGCCGGCTGCTCGTCGTCGAACACCGAAGCGCTCAAAGCTCTCAATCCCGATCCGCCCGGCGTCATGTACAGCGAGGCCGATGCGCTGCTCGCAAACGGACGCCACGAGGCCGCGGCAAAGAAGTTCGAAGAGATCGATCGCCACCATCCTTATGCGCAGGAAGCGCGGCGCGCGATGGTGCTCGCGGCCTATGCCTACTACAAGGCCGGGACGTACCCC
>CAUJKI010000635.1 GCA_963205015.1 Pseudomonadota bacterium | reverse complement strand
ATCCATGGGCTCGCCTCCGAGCAGCATGAGCCGCGCGTTGCTGAGCGCCAGGATCGAGATGCGGTCGCCCGGGCGGAAGATGAGAAGTCGCCCGGCCTCGAAGCGGTCGCCGGCGATGTCGATCTCTCCCGCAACGATATAGACCGCCCGCTCGTCGTAGTCCGGATCGAGCGGCAGGACCGCGCCTGGCGCCAGCACGGCCTCGGCATAGAAGCTTGGATGCGGGAACTCGACAGGCGAGCGCTGGCCGTAGAGCTCACCCATCACGAGTCGTACGCGCTTGCCCTCGCCCATGATGCGCGGCAGCTCGTCGACGCCGTGGTGAGCAAACGTGGCTGTGCCCTCCTCGTGCGACTTCGGCAATGCGGCCCAGGCCTGGATGCCGTAGAGTTCGTGCGGATGGGCACGGACCTCGGGACTTGTCCGCTCGGAATGGACAATACCGGAGCCGGCGCTCATGAGGTTCAGCTCGCCAGGCCGAATCGGCAGCGACGTGCCCAGGCTGTCGCGGTGCCAGATCTCGCCCTGAAAGAGATAGGTCACGGTCGCGAGCCCGATGTGGGGATGGGGGCGCACATCCATGCCGGCGCCGAGCAGGAACTCGGCCGGGCCCATCTGGTCGAAGAAGATGAACGGGCCGACCATCTGCTTCTTCGCAGAGGGAAGCGCGCGTCGCACCTCGAAGCCGCCGATGTCGCGGACCCGGGGCACGATCACGTGCTCGATGGCATCGCAGGAAAGGGCGTCGCCCGGAATGGGGTCGTGGTCGGGGAGCTTGCTCATGGTGATGCCTCCTCGGGCACTCGCTCACTGTACCAGCATAGGCCGCGCCCACCGCGGGACAAGGCATTGAAAACCGAAGGCCTCGCACCAGTTTGACGAACCATCGGGGCATTTCTAACATAATCAGTCGCCTTGGCGCCCACGACCCGCGCCGCAGGAGGTGAGCATTGGACCATCCCACGAAAGAAACACCGTCTGGGCTCATCCAGCTCAATGAGCGCACGCGCGAGATCTTCCGCCATATCGTCGAGAGCTATCTCGCGACTGGCGAGCCCGTCGGCTCACGCAATCTCTCACGCTACCTGCCGATGACGCTCTCGCCGGCGTCCGTCCGCAACGTGATGTCGGACCTCGAGCACCTCGGCCTCATCTATGCGCCGCATACCTCCGCCGGCCGCCTGCCGACGCAGACCGGGCTGCGCCTCTTCGTCGACGGGCTGCTCGAGGTGGGCAACCTGACCGAGGACGAGCGCCGCCAGATCGAAGCCCAGGTCAAGGTCAAGCGGCAGCGCTCGGTCGACCAGGTGCTGGCCGAGGCTGGCGACATGATCTCGGGGCTCTCGCATTGCGCGGGGCTCGTCATCAGCGAGAAGCGCGACGGCCATCTTAAACACATCGAGTTCGTGCCCCTCGAACCGGGCAAGGCCCTCGTCGTACTCGTCGGCGACGATCAGTCGGTCGAGAACCGGGTGATCAGCATTCCCCGCGACCTGCCGCCGTCTGCCCTCGTCGAGGCCTCGAACTACCTGAATGCGCACATACGCGGGCTGAGCCTGGCCGAAGCCCGGTCGAACATCGAAAGACAGCTCGCAACGGCCAAGGCGGAGCTCGACGCGCTGACAAAGAAGGTGATCGAGGCCGGGCTAGCGACGTGGTCGGGCTCCGCCGACGAAAGGAAGAGCCTCATCGTACGCGGGCAGGGCAACCTTCTCAAAGACCTGACCGCCATCGACGACCTCGAGCGCATCCGTCAGCTCTTCGACGATCTCGAAGCCAAGCGCGAGCTTGTCCAGCTCCTCGGCCTCGCCGAGAAGGGCGACGGCGTGCATATCTTCATCGGTTCGGAGAACCAGCTCTTCTCGCTCTCGGGCTCCTCGCTGATCGTTTCGCCGTTCCGCGATTCCTCGCGCAAGATCGTCGGCGTACTCGGCGTCATCGGCCCGACCCGGCTGAATTATGCTCGCATCATTCCCATGGTCGACTATACCGCACGCCTGATCAGCCGCGCTTTGACTTGATTTTGGCGCCCCGGATCATGATATGCGAGGGTCGGGCGCGACAGCCTGCCGGACGCTCGGACCCGGCGGCTTTCGAGCATGGCATCGCGCGCCTCATAGGCACAATTTCTCTTCTGCGGGACGAGCACGAGGACACATGAGCAACCAGACCCACGATCCTCAGGCGCCGGGGCATGGCACCGGGGCGCCTGAGCCTGATTCCACACCCCCCCCCGGCCCCACGGCGCAGCGCGCTGCCGCCGAGTACAGTCAGCAGGCGGGCGAGGCGCCCGAGGCATCCGCCGGGGAGGCCGCGCCGTCGCCCGTCGCGACTCTCCAGGCCGAAATCCGCGACCTCAAAGACCAGGTCCTGCGGGCCTATGCCGAGATGGACAACATCCGCAAACGGGCCGAGCGCGAGCGCCTCGATACGCAGAAGTATGCCGTGTCCAAGTTCGCGCGCGACATGCTGTCGGTCGCCGACAACCTGGAGCGGGCGCTCGGGGCCGTCCCTGCCGATACCGCCGATCCGATCGTCAAGGGCCTCCTCGATGGCGTGACGGTGACCGAGCGCGGTCTCGCGAGCGTCCTCGAGCGCTACGGCATCAAGCGCATCGCGGCCGAGGGCTCGCCGTTCGACCCCCATCAGCATCAGGCGGTCATGGAGCACCAAGACCCGAGCGTGCCCAATGGCACCGTCGTACGAGTCTTCGAGGCCGGCTACATGATCGGGGATCGGGTTCTTCGCCCCGCGTCGGTGGTCGTCGCCAAAGGTGGTCCCAAAGCCGAAAGGGTGCCCCCGTCGCAGGATGCAGAGGCAACGGGCAACAACGCCGCGGGGGCCGAAGCCGCCGGTGACGACACGGCCGACGGCCGGCCATCGTAGCCGCCGCCTGGGGCATAAGCCTCATGCAATCCGAGGGTGCAAAATTGTCACAAGGGCGTGGGTTGCGGCCGTTGCAGGGCTCCAGACGCACTCCTATATACCGGTGAGCCAAATCACCAACTCCAGGGAACCGGAGCTGCCACCCACCACGGGTTTAAAGCACTATCGGGTGCCTTAACGGACCCGGCCGGTTTGCCGCAACGAGAGGATTGAGAAGAAAATGGCCAAAGTCATCGGGATCGATCTCGGGACAACCAACTCCTGCGTCGCTGTCATGGAAGGCAGCACTCCTAAAGTCATCGCCAACGCCGAGGGTGTGAACACCACGCCGTCGATCGTTGCCTTCACAGACGACGGCGAGCGCCTCGTCGGCTTGCCGGCCAAGCGCCAGGCGGTGACCAACCCATCCAACACCCTCTTCGCGATCAAGCGCCTCATCGGCCGCCGCTTCTCCGACCCCATGGTCGAGAAGGACAAGCACCTCGTGCCTTACAAGATCATTGGCGGCCAGAACGGCGACGCCTGGGTCGAGGCGAACGGCAAGCAGTATTCTCCCTCGCAAGTCTCCGCCTTCATTCTGCAGAAGATGAAGGAGACCGCCGAGGCCTATCTCGGTCAGCCGGTCACGCAGGCCGTCATCACCGTTCCCGCTTACTTCAATGACGCCCAGCGTCAGGCGACGAAGGACGCCGGCAAGATCGCGGGCCTCGAGGTCCTGCGCATCATCAACGAGCCGACCGCGGCGGCGCTCGCCTACGGCCTCGACAAGAAGAAGGACGCCAAGACGATCGCGGTCTACGACCTCGGTGGCGGTACGTTCGACGTGTCGATCCTCGAGATCGGCGATGGCGTATTCGAGGTGAAGTCGACGAACGGCGACACGTTCCTCGGCGGCGAGGACTTCGACATGCGCCTCGTCGAGTACTTGGCGGCGGAGTTCAAGAAAGAGAACCAGATCGATCTGAAGAACGACAAGCTCGCCCTGCAGCGCCTGAAGGAGGCCGCCGAGAAGGCGAAGATCGAGCTCTCCAGCGCCCAGCAGACCGAGATCAACCTGCCGTTCATCTCCATGAGCCCACAGACGCAGTCGCCGCTGCATCTGACGATGAAGCTCACTCGCGCCAAGCTCGAGAGCCTGGTCGAAGACCTCATCGCCAAGACGCTGCCGCCCTGCGAGCAGGCGCTGAAGGATGCCGGCCTCAAGGCCGCCGAGATCGACGAGGTCGTCCTCGTCGGCGGCATGACGCGCATGCCGCGCGTGCAGGCCGAGGTGAAGAAGCTCTTCGGCAAGGAGCCGCACAAGGGCGTCAACCCGGACGAGGTCGTCGCCATCGGCGCCGCCATCCAGGCCGGCGTGCTCAAGGGCGACGTCAAGGACGTGCTGCTGCTCGACGTGACGCCGCTCTCGCTCGGCATCGAGACGCTCGGCGGCGTGTTCACACGCCTGATCGACCGCAACACGACCATCCCGACGAAGAAGTCGCAAACCTTCTCCACGGCCGAGGATGGCCAGCGCGCGGTGACGATCAACGTCTACCAGGGCGAACGCGAGATGGCGGCCGACA